>JBQGOU010000044.1:6952-14964 GCA_052086865.1 Cellulomonadaceae bacterium | reverse complement strand
TCGCCATCGCGCGGGCCGTGCTGCGCGACGCCCCCGTGGTGGTGCTCGACGAGGCGACCACCGGTCTTGACCCGACCACCGCCGACGGCGTCCGCCAGGCGTTGGTCCGCCTCACCGAGGGTCGCACCACGTTTGTCATCACGCATGACGCGCGGGACGTCGAGACGTGCGAGCTCGTGCTGTGGATCGAGGACGGGCGCGTGGCCGACTCCGGCACGCCCGCCGAGATCCAGGCGCGCCACAGCCTGCGGCTGGAGGTGGACCGATGAGCGCCCTGCTCACCGACCCCGCCCTGCCGGGCCTGGACCTGGTGCACTCCGAGCGCCGGCTCTCGGCCTGGCTGGGCGCGCCGTCCCGCGTGCGCTATGTACGGCACAAGCCCGGGGTGCACCTGCTCGCCTGGGTCGAGGCCACCGCCGCCGACGGCGTCCGGGTGCCGGTTCTCCTGCAGGTCGCCTCGGCCGACGCCGAGCCCAAGCTCGACAAGCTCGCCCGCGCGGCCGACAGGGCCGAGACGTGGTTCGTGCGCGACCCCGAGCTGCGGGTCGTGGCCGCCGGCGCGGGGGCGGACCGGGACCTGCCGGAGCTGCGTCATGTGCTGCCCGGTGCCCGGACGCTGCGCTACAACCCGGCCCGCCGCTGGGTGGGGCAGACCGAGCGGGACGGGCTTGCGCATCTGGTGAAGGTCTTCACCCAAGGCGGGGCCGAGCGGTCGGTGCGGGCGGCCACGCTGCTGGCCGAGCACGGCGTGCCCACGCCGCCGGTGGCCGAGGTCAGCGGTGACACGGTGCGGTGGCCGTGGTGGGACGGGTGCACGCTCGAGGAGCGTCCCGCGGACGTCGACGTCCTCGGTGAGGTCGGACTGCTGCTGGCGCGGCTGCACGCCATCGGCGGCCAAGGAGACGGCATGGTGTTCTCGCATGGCGACTTCTCGTGCGACCAGGTGCTGCGCCGCCCCGACGGCACGCTTGCGCTGCTGGACCTCGACCACAGCGGTCCGGCCCGGCGGACAGCGGACCTTGCGGCCTGGCTCGGGGACGCACTGTCCCGGGCGGCGGACCGGGGCGCTCCGGCAACGGTGGCGTCGGAGGTCTGGGCGGGCTTCGGGACGCTGCTGGAGGCCTATGAGCAGGAGTCGGGGACGCGGGTGGATCGTGGCGAGCTGCTGGACGAGGCGTCCTGGGCGGTGCAGGACCGGGCGGACGAGCCCGCGCGGCGCCTCGATCCCGACGCCGGAGGGCAACGCGCCGGGCGCCTCGCCGTCGCGGCGGCGGTGCAGGAGCTTCCCGTGGCCGCACCCCCGGCCACCGTGCTGGTGGACGCGCGCCTCCACGAGGTGGTGCGCGGCTGGCCGCGGGACGGGGGTGAGGCGCTGTTGGAGCTTGCGCCGAAGGAGACCGAGGACGCTGCCCCGGGCACCCCGACGCGTGGTGCGCGCTGGCGCGCGGGGCAGGTGACCGTCCACCCTGAACGCAAGGACGCCAGGCTGCCTGCGTTCGCGAGTCGCCTGGCCGCCGGAGAACGCGTCGTCGTACACCGTCCTGGGCGACGCGCGGTGCTGCGCGGCGCGGGCGCAGATGCCCCCTACATCAAGGTCTTGCGGGCCGGACGGGCCACTGACGCCGTCGCGCGGCACCGGGTGGTCCAGCAGGCGCTCGCGGGCACGGCGCAGGTGCCCGACGTCGTCTGGCACACCCCGGACGCGTTCGCCCTGACGCCGCTGCACGGCCCCACCCTGCTCCGGCTCGGCTCCGACCCTGGCAGCGGCGACGACCGGTTCGAGGCGGCCTGGGCGGCCCTTGGGCGTGCGGTGGCGCGCCTGCATGCCACTCCCGCCTCCGCCGCGGCGATGCTCGGAGCCGAGCACCGCCCGCGGGACGAGGTGGCGACCACGCGTCGGTGGGTGGACGCCGCACTGCGCTGGCGGCTGCTTCCGCCGATGGCGCGTGGTGCGCTGGACGCCGCACTCGAGCCCCTGGTGACACAGCTGCCCGAACCGCCCCGCCTCGTGCACCGCGACCTGCACGACGGCCAGGTGATCGTCACGGCGGACGGCATCGGACTCCTCGACCTGGACACGGCCGCGTGGGCGGAACCGGCGATCGACGTCGCGAACGTGCTGGTGCACCTCGACCTGAGGGTCCGCCAGGACCTGCTGAGCGAGGACCGTCGACAGCGTGCGCTCGGGGCGTTCCTGGACGCCTTGGAACCCTCGTTGGGGACTCGGCATCGCGCCGGAGCGTATCTGACGGCCGCGCGGCTGCGCCTGAGCGGGGTGTACGCGCTGCGTCCCCGATGGCGGGCACTGGCGGCGGAGCTGGCCGCAGATGCGCTGAGGTGAATGTCCACACTCCTTGTATGCGAACACCTGTTCGAGTAAAATTGGTGCATGGAACTCCTCACCGATACGCCCGGCCTCGTCGCCGGCGACCCGCAGCCGTTGTCGGCTGCGGAGATCGAGGCGTTCCGCGCGCGGCTGCTGGCCGCGCCGGCGCCGGCTGCGGAGGCCGAGCAGGTCGAGGTGCTGAGCGCACTGGAGGACCTGCGCAGCGCCGAGGTGGGCGCGCGGGGCGTGGTGGTGCTTGCCCTCGATCACACGGTGCGCATCCGCGAGGCGGGCGCCGGGGTCGGCCAGGACACGCAGGGCGCGGGTGTGGCGCGTCAGATCGGCTTGGCCACGCGGCGTTCACCGTGGTCGGCCGGGGTGTTCCTGGGCATGTCGCGGGTGCTGGGCACCGAGATGCCGCACACCGGGGCCGCGCTGCGGGCCGGGCGGCTGAACGAGGAGCGGGCCCTGGCGCTGGTCCGCGAGACCGCATGTCTGCCACGCGAGGCGCGGGCCGAGGTCGATCGGCGACTGTGCGCGGACCCCGGCACCCTGGCGGGCCAGGGCACGAAGCGGATCGCGGGCCGGGCCCGCGCCCTGGCCGCCGAGCTGGACCCGGCCGCCGTCGTGGCCCGCAACTCGCGTTCGGTGGCCTCCGCGGGGGTGTGGCTGCGTCCCGCGGTGGATGGCATGAGCTACCTGACCGCGCTGGTGCCGCTGGGTCAGGGCGTGGGCATGTTCGCGGCGTTGACGCAGGCCGCGGATCTCGCGCCTGCGGGTCGCGATGGTGACGCGAGGCCGCGGGGCCAGGTCATGGCCGACACCCTTGTCGCACGGGTGCTGGGCCGGGAGCGGGCCGAGGAGGTCGCGGTCACGGTGAACCTGGTCCTGTCCGACCAGACGCTGCTGGGCGCCGGGCACGAGCCCGCAATCGTGCTCGACGAGGCCGGTGCGGGCTACGGCTGCGTCCCCGCGCAGATTGCTCGCACCCTTGTGGCGAACGCGATCGACGCGGACGCGGCGTGGCTGCGACGCATCTACGCCGGACCCGAGGGGGACCTGGTGTCCGCGTCCTCGCGCTCCCGCTTCTTCGCCGCAGGGCTGGCCGCAATGCTGCGGGTGCGCGACCAGGGAATCTGCCGCACCCCGTACTGTGACGCGCCCGTGCGCCACCTCGACCACGTCACCCCGGTCCGTGAGGGCGGCCCGACGACCGCCCGCAACGGTCAGGGCCTGTGCCAGGCCTGCAACCAGGCCAAGGAGGCCCCCGGCTGGAGTGCGAGAGCCGACACCGACCCGCGCAGCGGACGACATCGGGTCACCACGACTGCCCCCACCGGACACACCGTCGTGGACCGGGCGCCGCCGCTGCCCCGGCCGGCAGCACACCGGCGTGCTTGCACCCACGCCGATCCGAACAGCACGGTTGAGCTCTTCCTGGCCGACGTGGCGTGGCCCGCCGCTGCCTGAGCGGCGATGACAGCTTCTCGACCTCGTGGACGCCGTCGGCTGCCACTCCAGGTCCGTCGTCACGTGCAGCACGTCTGCGCTGCCCCGTGCCAGCGTGACGAATCCCCCAGGGCGAGACCCTAGGCTGGCCCTGTGCTTAGCCTCCACATCCCGACGTTCGCGGAGCTCGCCGTTCGCCGGGCCTGGTTCGCCGACCCGAGATGATGGCGTACAACGCCGGGTGGGACGTGGACTACCCGGGCTACGACCGCGAGACGGGGTGCATCGACTGGCCGCAGGAGGAGTGGAGGGCCGTCGTGATTGACGAGTACTGGAACCACAACACCGCGTACCATCGCCGGATCCTGCGCGTCGCCGCGCAGCACCGGGGGTGCGTGCTCGACGTCGGCTGTGGCGAGGGCCTGCTCGTGCAGCGTCTGGCGCGGGTCTCGCGAACCGTCGTCGGGATCGACGTCGACGACGCGTCACTGGCGCGAGCGCGGGCCCGGATCGCCGCCGTGCCGAACGCGCGCGTCGAACGCTGCTCGTTCGACGACGTCGATCCGGAGTCGCGGTTCGACCTGGTGACGTTCGTGGCCTCGATCCATCTCTTGGAGCTCGGCCCCGCCCTGGGCCTGGCCCGGGCGCTGCTCCGTCCCGGAGGCGAGCTCCCGACCGGTCGACTGGGCCCTCTCCGGCCTCGCGCTGCCCGGGGTCCGCGTGCGCCGCGGGCTGTACTACCGGTACCTGCTGCGGTGGACGAGTCCCTAGTCGATTGCGTCGGCCTTGGCGAAAAGTTCGGTGTGCTCGGACACATCGAGGTCCGCGGTGATTTGCTTGGTGCCGTTGTAGACGTCGCGGTCGATCTCGTCGCTCGCGTTGGCCACGAGCATCGCCACCATCGTGTCGCCGTTGACGTTGAGGAAGGTGCGGAAGATGCCGGCGAACCAGTCGACGGCGATGAGCAGGCCGACTGCTTCGAAGGGGAGTCCGAGCGAGGTGGCGAGGAACATGGCGACTACGGGGAACCCGCCGGGGACGGTGATGGTGCCCATGTTGAGCAGGATCGCGAGGACCATGCCCATGATGATCTGGCCGAAGCTCAGGGACCTGTTGCCTGTCTGCGCGAGGAACATCACGACGATCATGTAGTTGAGCACGGCTCCGTAGGAGCCCATCGTCAGGCCGACTGAGAGCGTGAAGTTCGCGACCCGCTGGCTGATGCCGACCTTCTCGACCGCGGCCTTGAGAACGGTGGGGTAGGTGACGGCGGAGCTGGTCGTCATCACGGCGATGAGGGTCTGTTCCGCGAGCTTGCTGGGGAGCTTCGCGGGGCTCAGACGGGTGCGCACGGCAACGACCGCGACGAACAGCGCCATGATGATGAGTACGCCGAGCAAGGTGGTGCCGAGGTAGGCCAGGGCGCTTGTCACGACGGCGAAGCCGACGTCTCCTGCGAGGGCTGCGAGCAGGCAGAACACACCGACGGGGGCGATGTGCATCACGAAGCGGATCATCGTGAGCACGATGTTCTGGATCTGGTCGAAGAAGTCGAGGACCAGCGCATTGCCCGTTTTGGTCAGATAGCTGTTCAGAGCGAGGCCGAATAGCAGCGAGAAGATGATGATCGGCACCATGGTGGCGGAGGACATGGCGTCGAAGATGTTGGTGGACACGAAGCCGAGGAGGGTGTCCTGCCAGGCCGTTGCCTCGCCGGCCGCGGCCTGCAGGCTCGGGTCGACCTGTTCGGTGAACGTGATGCCTGCGCCGGGCCGGATCACGACGCTCAACCCGTAGGCGAGCAGTGCCGAGACTGCGGAGAACCTGATCATCCACTTGAAGGTGCGGAACGCGAGCCGGCCCATCCCGGTGCCGGTCATCGATCCGGTGGCCACGATCACCGATGCCATGGCGAGCGGGACGATCGACATCTGGATGAGCCGGATGAAGATGTCACCGATGAACTTGAGGTTGCCCGCCCACTCGCCGACGAGCAGACCGAAGGCGATGCCGCCGATGGCGGCCATACCGATGAGGGCTGCGGGGTGCTTCAGCGTTTCCATCTGACTCTCCGTGGGGCTCCGGGGCGACATGGTGTCTCGCCACTGGCCTGTATACGTGACGCTAGAAGCCTGCCGTTATCGGCGTGAGCCGATCATGTTACGTTCGTGTTGCATCTTCGGCGAGATTCTGCGCACTTCCGGGGCATCGGTGGATGAAGCCGCCCGAAATGTCCGCCATCGGCCCGTCGCGGAGAAGGAGTCCCGGGCCCCAATCTTTGTATACAAACCAGAACAGGTCCCCGGCATGGCCCGGCGTGTATACACTCCTGGTGCGGCACGACGTCGGGAGGAGTGCGCACATGGACGCCAACGACTCGATGGGCGACGTCGTCTACCGCCAGCTGCGCAAACGCCTGGTCACGGGCGAGATCGAGCCGGGCACGCGCATCCGCGAGATCCAGACCGCCGAGCAGTTCGGCGTGAGCCGGACACCGGTTCGCGAGGCGCTGCGCCGCCTCGAGAGCGACGGCTTCGTCCAACGGCTGAACCGCACGACGATCGTCGCGACCGCGCTCGGGCCCGACGACCTGGGGGACATCGGGCAGTTTCGCGTCGAGCTCGACGGCCTCGCGGCGCGGCTCGCATGCGCACGGGGGCAGAAGAAGCAGTGGGACGAGGTCGCGGCGCTCGTCGCGCGACTCGGGCAGGCGCCCGACTCCGCGACCCTGAGCGCCTGGCACCTTGACGTCCACCGCGCGCTGTACGCGATCGGCTTCGGCCCCCGCATGATGATCTTCGTCGAGAACCACGTGTTCCCGTACCTCGAGCTGATCGTCAACGCGGGGCCGGGACCGGACCCGAGCCCGCAGGCGGCGCAGCGCCAGCACGAGAAGCTGCTGCGCTCCCTGTCCTCGGGCGACGTCGAGCGGGCCGTCGCGGCGGCCCGGGAGCACGCGCAGAGCGGGCTGCGCACCGTGCGGCGCGCCCCGAGCGTAATCGGCTGACGGGTCAGGCCGCGGCGATCCCGGCAAGCTCGAGCACGGCCCGCTCGAAAGCGGTCACGGCGAGCGCGACGTCGTCCTCGCGCACCGACTCGTCGGGGTGGTGGCTCACGCCGCCACCGCATCGCACGAACAGCATGCCGATGCCGCATCGTGCGGCCACGGCCATCGCGTCGTGGCCCGCGATCGACGGCAGGCTCATCGGATCCGCGTCACCGGTCGCGACGATCCCCGCGCGCACGGCCTCGGACAGTCGAGGGTCCGCCGTGGTCGCCGCGGCCTCGTGCGTGATGCGCACCGTCAGCCCGAGCCGCCGCTCGGCGGCGATCCGGTCGAGCTCGGCACGGGTCGCGGCCCACGTGGACGCCAGGACGTCGTCGTCGGCGGAGCGCAGGTCGATGCTGAAGGTCGCGGATCCGGCCACGACGTTGACCGCGTCGGGTTCGACGGCGATGTGCCCCATCGTGACGTGGCAGCCGGCCGCGCGCGCGACCTCGTCCGTCACGAGGATCTGCTCGCACGCGCCGAGCATCGCGTCGCGCCGATTGGCGTACGGCGTCGCACAGTGGCGCGCGTCCCCCTCCAGGGTCACCAGGACGCGCATCGCGCCCGCCACGCCGCTGACCACAGCGAGCCCTCGGTCGGCCTCCTCGAGCAGCGGACCCTGCTCGATGTGCACCTCGAGATAGCCGACCACGTCCTGCGGCTGTAACGCCGCCTGGCCGATGGCGTCAGGGTCGAGGCCGAACGAGCGAAATGCCTCGGCGAGCGACACGTCGTCGTCGTCGGTCAGGTCCCACCAGGCGGGGTTCCACGTGCCCGCCAGGGCGCGGCTGCCCAGCAGCGTCGCGCCGAAGCGCGTGCCCTCCTCGTCGCCGAAGGCGACGACCTCGAGCGCGAACGGCAGGCGGTCCGCCTGTTCCCGCAGCCGCCCGGCGACGGCGATCGCGATCAGCACGCCGAGGGTCCCGTCGTAGCGACCGGCATTCGGCACCGAGTCGAGGTGTGATCCGAGCACGAGCGCGGGCAGTCCAGGCTCGGCGCCTTCGAGCCGGCCGTGCTGGTTGCCCGCTGCGTCCTGCCAGGTGCGCATCCCGGCCTCGGCCATCCAGGTCGCCGCGAGCGCATTGACCGCAGCATGCTCCGGCGTCAGGTACCGACGGTCGATTCCGGTGGGGGAGGAGGAGTGGCGCGCCAGCTCGTCACAGCGCGCGAGCACGGTACGGGCGTCGT
>JBQGOU010000044.1:0-6942 GCA_052086865.1 Cellulomonadaceae bacterium | reverse complement strand
GCTCACAGCTGCTCACCCTCGCTCTGGTAGAACTCCCGGGCCGCGCCGTAGCCGCCACCCGCCGTGACGGGCGCGCCCAGCGCGCGCAACACCTGCTCCAGGGCAGACAGCGTGGTCATCACCGCGTCCTGGCGCGCGTTGTAGCCCATGGTGCCGATCCGCCAGATCTTCCCGTGCAGCGGACCGAAGGACGTGCCGATCTCGATGCCGAAGTCACCGAGCAGCGCAGTGCGCACCGTCTCACCGTCGACGCCGTCCGGGATGTGCACGCCGACGACGTTCGTCATCCGGTGGCGCGCGTCGCCGTACGTCGCGAGTCCCAGCCCGTGCAACCCGTGCACCATCGCGCCCCCGTGCAGCGCGTGGCGGCGCACCCGGGCCTCGACGCCTTCGGCCACGATGAGGCGCGCGCACTCGCGCGCCCCGTACAGCATGGTGGTGGCCTCGGTGTGGTGGTTGAGCCGGGCGGGACCCCAGTAGTCCATGATCATCGCGAGGTCGAAGTAGTTGGAGGCGATGCGCTCGGCGTTCACGACGTCGTCCTCGCGCAGCCCCGCCTCGACGCTGCGGCGCTCGCGGATCACGGCGACGGCGCGGTCCGACAGGGTGATCGGGGCACTGCCCGAGGGGCCGCCGAGGCACTTCTGCAGGCCAGCGGTCGCCACGTCCAGGCCCCACGCGTCCGCCGTGAACGTGTTTCCACCCAGCGACGCGGTCGCGTCCGTGTAGAACAGCACCCCGTGGCGCCGGCAGATCTCCCCGAGCTCGTCGAGCGGCTGCAGCATCGTCGTGGAGGTGTCGCCGTGCACAATCGCCAGCAGGCGGGGCTGGTGCTCGATGATCGCCGCCTCGATCGCGTCCGGGGTGAAGACCTCACCCCACGGCACCTCGATGGTGCGGACGTCGGCGCGGCAGCGTTCGGCGATCTCGCTGAGCAGGTGGCCGAAGCGCCCGAAGACCGGTACCAGGACGCGGTCGCCCGGATGCAGCAGGGAGACGAGCGCCGCCTCGATGCCGGCGCGCGAGGTGCCGTCGACCAGGAGGGTCTGTTCGTTGTCGGTGACGAACACCTCGCGGAACAGCGCCATCGTCTCGTTCATGTAGCCGGTCATGGCCGGGTCGTACTGACCCACGAGCTGGGCGGACATCGCGCGCAGCACGTGGGGGTCGGCGGAGATCGGTCCCGGGCCCATGAGCAGGCGCGGGGGTGGGGCGATGGGCTGCATGGCCTGACTCATCGGTGCTCCTCGGTTCGTGAGTGGGGCGGGGCGCCGTCCGAGCGCGGGTCGATGCCGCAGGTGACGGTGCCACGGGAGTTCTGGATGACGTGGGCGTGGCCGAACATGCTCGGGTTGTCGGACACGACCCGGGCCTCGGAGTCGATGCCCTGCACGTGGGCGAGCGCCGCCGCGCCCACGCCCGGCTCGAGCTTGGCCACGACGTCGGCTGCGCCCCAGGTGCGTCCCCACAGGAAGCGTGGGTGGGCGAGCGCCTCCTGCGGGGTGCGGCCGAAGTGGTGCAGCAGCAGGAGCACGAGCAGCTGGGTCTGAGCCTGACCGTCGCCGCCCATCGTGCCGAAGGTGAGCCACGGCTCGCGCTGACCGGCGCGGAAGGCGAGCGACGGCATGAGGGTGTGGAACGGTCGCCTGCCCGGCGCGAGCGCGTTGGGGCTGGCCGGGTCGGTCGAGAACAGCGCGCCGCGGTTGTGCAGAAGCACGCCGGTGCCGGGCGGCACGAAGGCCGAGCCGTACTCGAAGTACAGGCTCTGGATGAACGACACCGTGGTGCCGTGCCCGTCTGTGACCGCGGCATAGGCGGTGTCCCCGCCGAGCGCCGGCGCCGGGTCCCTGCTATCACCGTCATCGTCCGCCAGCAGACGGCCGGCAAGCTCGCGGGCCAGCTCGTCGGAGAGCATGCGGTCGGTCGGCACCTCGACGGCGTTCGGGTCGCCCAGGTGCGCGTTGCGGTAGGGGAACACCAACCGCACCGCGCGGATCAGCAGCGCGTAGAGCTCCCCGGAGGTGGGGTCGAGCGAGCCGACGTCGACGTGCTCGAGCACCTTGAGCAACAGCAGGAGCACGAAGCCCTGGGAGTTGGGCGGGCACCCCACGACGGTGAGGTCGTGGTAGGTGGTCGAGATCGGGGTGGTCCACTCACCGTGGTGCGCCGCGAAGTCCTGGGCGTCGAGCAGTCCGCCGTGCGCGTGCAGCCCGGCCACCAGCCGCTCGGCCAGGGAGCCGCGGCAGAACTCCGCGGCACCGCCGTCCGCGATGGCCTGCAGCGACCGAGCCAGATCGGGCTGGCGGAACAGCTGCCCGGCGCGCGCGGCCGCATACGGCGTGTGCGCGATCACGGCGCCGTCGGGGTCCGCGAGCAGCCGGGCCAGGTCCGCGAGCTGGCTTGGGCTCGGCTCGTAGCCGGCCTCGGCCAGGGTGATCGCCGGGGCGAGGACCTCGCGCAGCGTCTGCGTGCCGTGTTCGGCGAGCACGTCCGCATAGGCGGCGACGGTGCCGGGGACCGTCAGGACGGCACGCGCACCACGGAGGGGCAGGGTGGTGCCCATCGCGTCGAGCGTGACACGGTGCCCGGCCCGCCCCGAGCCGTTGTAGCAGAACAGCCCGTCCGGGCCGTGCCCGAGCCAGAAGGAGTCCCCGCCCAGGCCCGTCATGTGCGGGTAGACCACCCCGAGCGCAGCGCTCACCGCCACGGCCGCGTCGACGGCGTTACCGCCCGACGCCAGTACCTGCTCCCCGGCACGGGTGGCCAGATGGTGCGGGCTGACGACGGCGGCGCCCTGAGCGAGGACCGTCACTTGGCGTCCTTGCGGAACAGCGCGACCCACAGGCTGCCCAGCACGAGCAGCGCGAGGTAGCTCGCGAACAGGATGCCGTTCACGCGCGGCGAGGCATGATTGGCGACGATGTTGCCTGCCGGCGTGGTCAGACACGCCGCGGCACCGATGATCAGACCGGTTCTGAGGTGGACCAGGCCGCGCTTGGCGTTGGAGACGGTGCCGGTGGCGGCGCCCGGCAGCATCGCCAGCAGCGAGGTGCCGCGGGCGGTGAGGTCGCTTGCGTGGAAGAGCGTCGCCATTCCGGGAACCAGAATCGTGCCACCGCCGATGCCGAACAGGCCCGCAAGGATTCCGGCGACGAAGCCCATCGCCACCAGTGCGAGCGCGGTGAGCACCGTGATGTGCACATTCGACGTGCGCTCGGGGACCTGGGTGAGCTGCACGACGATGAGCAGGACGAGGAACCCGACGAAGCCCCACTGCAGCGCCTTCTCGGGCAGCCGGGCGAGCAGCAGGGTGCCGATCTGCACCCCCCCCAGCACACCGACGGTCAGCAGCACCGCGCTGACCCAGTGCACGTCACCCTGCACGCCGTAGGTCACGACGCCGACGATCGAGGTCGGCACGATGGCGGCGAGCGACGTGGCCGAGGCGTGGCGCTGGCTCATGCCGATCAGCACGAGCGCCGGCACGATCATGGTGCCTCCCCCGATGCCGAACAGGCCGGCGAGGAAGCCGCTGACCAGCCCGACGGCGATGACGGTCCACAGCCCGCGGCCGCGCAGATCGAAGTCGAGCGATGGGGTCATGGCGGTGCGCTCCGTCGAGTCAGGGGTCATCGTGCGGTCCAGGTCGTGCTCAGGCGGGCCGCGAGGTCGATCAGGTGCAGGTCCGACCCGGCCGGTCCGACGAGGCACATGCCGATCGGCAGCTCGCCGGGCCGGCTCGTCGGAACGGCGACGGCGGGCAGGCCGCCGATTCCGGCGATGCAGGTCAGCATCATCGTCGCACTCCGGGCGCGCTCGATGGCGGGGCTTCCCGCCTCGGCCGCCCGGGGGGCAATGCTTGAGGCTGCGGGGATGAGCAGGGCCTGTTGCCCGACGGCGTCCCGGACCAGGTCCCTGGCCGCCTCCAGCTGGCCGCGGGCGGCGTCGGCCTCGGCCGCGGAGATCGAGGCGGCGCGCCGGAACCGGGCGAGGACGTCGGGCCCGAGGGAGTCGGCATGGTCGGTGACCCAGGCGCCGTGCCCCTGCCACGCCTCGTAGCCCTGCACCGTCTGGAAGACCGGCAGGAACTGCGCGAGCAGGCTCGGCGTGAGCTCGGGAAGCTCGCGCAGCGGCCCAGGCAGGACGCCGCGCACAGCGGCGAGCCGCGCGGCGACGTCCGGTTCGGCGATGTCATCGAGTGCGGGGGCGACGACGATGTCGTCCAGCGTCTCGCCGTCGGCGCCGTCCAGCAGGACGCCCGCCGCGGCCGCGAGGGTCTGCGGCTCGCGCGCGAGTAGCCCGACCGTGTCGAAGCGGGGAGACAGGGGGAGGAGCCCGCGGGTGTCCACCGTCCCGTGCGTGGTGCGCAGGCCCCACAGTCCCTGGTAGGACGCGGGGACGCGGATCGAGCCCCCGGTGTCCGTGCCGAGTCCGACGTCGGCCTGCCCGAGGGCCACCGCGGAGGCCGAGCCCGAGGACGAGCCGCCGGAGATCCGACCGGGGGCGAGTGGGTTGGGCGGGGTGCCGTAGTGCGCGTTGGTGCCCGCCAGGGAGTAGGCGAACTCGTCCGTCTGGGCGATGCCCGTGACGGTTGCGCCCGCGGCCAGCAGCCGGGCGAGGGCCGCGGCGTGCTTACGCGCGGGCGGTTGCTGCGCGAGGAAGGTCGGGTTGCCCGCGCCGGTTGCGAAGCCGGCGACGGCAAACAGGTCCTTCACGGCGAGGGTGCTCCCGGACAGGGGTCCGGTATCCGGTGCGGGAACCAGGGGCGCCCCGGCCACACGCCAGACTCGGGGGTCCACGGCGCGCGGCGGATAGGTCAGGTGTGCGGCGAGGATCATCCAGCCGTCCGGGCCCAGGGACCAGACCTGCGTCTGGGTCACCAGACCACCGGTGTGCTGCGCGAACCGGGATGTCACGACGGCGGCCTTGGGGGTGATCCAGCGCACGTCCTGTGCCACGAGCGTGCGGTCCGCCACCGGTGCGCGGCCGCGCTGGAACGCGACAACAGAGTCGTGGCCGACGAGGGCGCCCGCGCCGTCCACGCGGACCGTTGGCCCGCTGGCGTCGTCCGGGGCGAAGAAGTTCACCGCGGAGCCGTCACCGGCCTGCAGCGCCGCCTCGTAGTCGCGCAGGGCGGCAGACAACTCATCGGCGCTCACGGCCGCCCCCTTGATTGGTCTAACCATTGGACGACTTCAACGCTAGCACGTCGATAGTCCGGTCACCGGCCCTGGAGTCCCCTGGTGACATGACGTTTACGTGCGCGAAACCTCGTGCCGTGCGATTCGAGGGTGTGCGGGAATTGGTCCGTCCACCGTGCCATGATGGGGTGCATGTCAGCCGAGAACCGCCGACGAGTGGCCGTCGAGATCCCCTCGTTCCAGGTCGCGCCACAAACCATCGCCGCCGAGCTGGCCGCCCATCTGGAACGACTCATCGTCTCGGGCGAGGTCGAGCCGGGCGCCCTGCTGCCCCCCGAGCGCACCCTGGCAGCGGACTTCGGGATCTCCCGGGCCACCGTGCGCGGTGCGCTGGCCGAGCTCGAGTCGAAGCGGTTGATCGAACGGCGGCAGGGACGCGGCAGCACGGTGCTGGGGCCTGCGAAGGAGAGCATCGAGCTGGCCGGCATGCTCGCCGGGTCGAGCCCCGAGGTGCGCAACGCGCTCGAGCTGCGCCGCATCGTCGAACCGCAGGTCGCGCGGATCGCCACCCTCCGGGCCTTGGCCTCCGATCTGCTCTCGTTGCGCCGGGCCGTGGACCTGGCCAACGAGCACCTGACCCCGGCTGAGTCGATGGCGATGGACGTGCAGTTCCACCTGCTGCTCGCCCGGGCCACCCAGAACCCGCTGCTGCCCACGGTGATGGAGTTCTCCTTCGCGTGCACCGAGAACGTGCGGCTGCTGTCCCACCAGACCCAGGCCAGGCGCCGCACGTCGCTGCACGGGCACCGGGACATCCTGGCGGCCGTCGTGGCCCGCGACCCCGAGGCGGCGCAGGCCGCGATGATCGCCCATCTGACGCAGGTCGAGGAGATCCGCGGCTGAGCCTCAGAGCTGCGGCGACCGCCGGAAATGTCCGGGTAACAGCGGGGCAACACCGCATCCGTAGCGTCACGTGCGCCAACACCTCGACGTGGAAGGACACTGATGCGCGCACGACACAGAGCAGCCTTGATCGGAGGGATTGCGGCGGCCACCCTGGTGGCGTTGCCCGCAACCGCCGGCGCTGCGCCCACGCTCACCGGGGTGACGGTCACCGCCCCGGCGACGATCGACCTCACCACCACCTCCGCCCTTGAGGCGCAGGTAGCCGTCACCGCAGCCGACGACGTCTACGGCTACGAGCTCGTGCTTGCCTACGACCCCGATCTGCTCGCCCTCACCGAGAACGGCGTGACGGTGCCTGACGGCGGCTTCGACGACATTGCCACCGGCGCGGGGACGGTCACTGTGACGCACACCCGCCTCGGCGCCTCCCCGGGCCTGAGCGGCGACGTGACGCTCGCGTCCGTGCCGTTCACCGCACTCGCCGCCGGCGACGCCCCGATCTCCGTGACCTCCCTGACCCTCGTCGGAGCCGACGGCGTGCTGCTCGCCCCGCAGGACATCCCCGCAACGACCGTGGTCGTCGTCGGACCCGCGACGCCTGCGCCCACCACAGCGCCGCCCACCACAGCGCCACCCACCACCGACGCGCCCGAGCCGACCGGGTCGGCGAGCGCCGCACCCGCGCCGGGCGGCACGCTGCCGCGCACCGGAGGCACCGTCCTGCCGTTCGTCCTCGTGGCCCTGGCGGCAACCGCCGTCGGCGGCGTGCTCGTGTGGCGCCGAGGAGCTGGTGCCCGATGAAGGCCCTGCTCAGCGCTACCGCGCTTCTTGCCGGATCGCTTGCCGTGCCGGCCGCCGCCGCACCGGAGGCCGCACCCGCCGCGGCACCCATCCT
>JBQGOU010000043.1:0-15189 GCA_052086865.1 Cellulomonadaceae bacterium | reverse complement strand
CGACCTTCTCCCACGGCTCGGCCCACGGGTCGACCTCGGGCTGGGACTTGCGCCAGACGACGTAGGCGCCGCCGGCCGCAGCCACGGTGCCGACGACGATCCAGAAGGTCTTGGCCTTGCCACCCTTGCGCTTGGTGGCGTTCTTAGCCGCGGCCTTGGCGACCTTGTCCGGTGCGGCGGCTGCCTTGTCCGCCGCCTTGGTGATGGCCGCGGACGCGCCCTGGGCCGTGTCGCTCGCCTTCGCGGAGGCCGCAGCCGCCGCGGCGTTGAAGCTGTCGACCAGCTTGGGCAGATAGTCGTCCACCAGCTTGTCGTGGGCGATGTCGATGGCCGGGCCGGCCTTCTTCGCCGCCCTCTCGACCTGCGGGGCCGCCGCCCCGACGCTCTCACCCCACGCCCGTTCGCTCCGGGGGGCCAGCCACTCCTTGAACGCCTCGAGGCGCGGAGCGCTCCAGTCCTTGGCATTGACCGCGGCGTCCTTGGCCTGCGCGGCGAGCTGCGCGGCGACCACGGCCGCCTGGCTGCTCACGTCGGAGACCTCGGCGGCCAGATGGGCCGCCTGGTCCTTGACCTTCTCGGCGTCGATCTCGTCCAGCTTCCGCTTGGCCGAGCTGCGCACTCCGTCCAACATGTCTGCTCCGATCACGTAGAGGTCGCTACCGTGCACCACTGTGCCACCCTTGGCCGCACGCCGCGACGCTGGCGGGCCGTGATCGTGGGAGAATGTGACCATGTTCGCAACCCTGCACACCTCCGCCGGTGACATCCGGATCGAGCTTCTGCCCAACCACGCACCGAAGACGGTGGCCAACTTCGTCGGTCTCGCCACCGGGACCAAGGCGTGGGTCGACCCGAAGACGGGCGAGGAGAAGACGACGCCGTTCTACGACGGGCTGGTCTTCCACCGCGTCATTGATGGATTCATGATTCAGGGCGGCTGCCCGCTGGGCACGGGCACCGGGGACCCGGGCTACAAGTTCGACGACGAGATCCACCCCGAGCTCACGTTCAACGACCCCTACCTGCTGGCCATGGCCAACGCCGGTACGCGCCGCAATCCCATCACGGGCAAGCCCGAGGGGACCAACGGCTCGCAGTTCTTCATCTCGGTCGAACCCACCCCGTGGCTGACCGGCAAGCACACGATCTTCGGCAAGGTCGCCGACGACGCCTCCAAGCGCGTGGTGGACGCGATCTCCCAGGTCAAGACCCGCCCGGGTGACCGCCCGGTCGAGGACGTCGTCATCACGTCCGTCAGCATCGAGGACTGAGCCCAGGTTGAGCAGTCCGCACGGAGCCCCGGCCTCCGGGCATGACGTCCCCGTCTGCCCGCGACACCCCGACCAGGTCTCCTACGTCCGGTGCCAACGGTGCGGGCGTCCCGCGTGCCCCGCATGCCAGCGCCCCGCCGCCGTCGGCGTGCAGTGCGTGGACTGCGTCACCGAGCAGGCCAGGTCGGTCCGTGCGCCGCGCTCCGCCCTGGGCGCCCCGCTGCGCTCCGGGCGACCGATCGTCACCCTGACGCTCATCGGGCTGTGCGTGGTCAGCTTCGTGCTGCAGCACACCCTCGGCTGGGAGCGGTGGACCGCTCGGCTCGTCTTCGCCCCCTTCCTCGGGGACGTCGAGCCCTGGCGCTTCCTGACCGCGGCATTCCTGCACTCCACGGGGAATATTGCGCACATCCTGTTCAACATGTACGCCCTGTGGATCACCGGCCAGTTCCTCGAGCCCATGCTCGGCCGCGCCCGGTTCCTCGCGCTGTACGTGCTGAGCGCGCTCGGCGGCTCGGTGGGCGTCCTGCTTCTTGCGAGCCCGCAGACGGACTCCTGGTACACCCCGGTCCTCGGTGCCTCAGGCGCCGTGTTCGGGCTGTTCGGCGCACTCCTCGTCGTCCTGCGCCGGCTGGACCGCAACGCCATGCAGATTCTGGTGCTGATCGCCATCAACCTCGCGCTGGGCTTCATCATCCCTGGCGTGGCCTGGCAGGCTCATGTCGGCGGGCTCGTGGTGGGCGCCGCGATGGGCCTGGGCTTTGCCCACGCTCCGCGGGACAGGCGCGCGGTGTGGGGCGTTCTGGTGCCCGCCGTCGCGGCGGTGGCGCTCGTGGCGCTGGCCCTGGTGACGTACGCGAGCGTCGGGTGACCACTGTCCCCAGGAGTGTTCACAGCTGTGGAATTACATCCGTGTAGTTATCCACAGACTTGTCCACCCCTGGGGACGGACAGTGTGTGCGCTCAGCGCCAGCGCGTGGTGAGGGCGAAGCCTGCGATGACGAAACCGAAGCCGATGGCCAGGTTCCACGAGCGGATGCCGGGGATCGGGTACGCGAAGTTGAGCAGGTAGGTCACGATGATCCAGGCGAGCCCCAGGAGCATGAGGCCGAGCATGGTGGGCACGAGCCAGGCAGGGTTGCCCAGCTGCTGTGGCTGCTGGGCGCGCTCACCCGAGTCGTTCGTCGACGTGCGACCCCTCGAGGGCTTCTTGCGGGGTGTGGACTTGGGCACGGGATCTCGCTCCTGTCGGGCTCTGGAACAATGGTCGGTGCCGCGCAGGTGGACGGCGCGGCTGCAGCACATAGCCTAGTGGTGGGGAGTCCGTGGTGGAGCACCACAGTCACCGAGCGCGACCACCTCTGCGCTCCGGGGTGTCGGTTATGGTCGTGCTCGCGCTCGCCGGGATGCTCTTTACGGCCAACGCCCGGCTCGCACGGACGTCCGCCACCGGCTACCACGACGACGTCACCCAGCTGCTGCATTCACAGCTCGAGGAGGCCACGACACGGGTCGACGATCTCGAGGCTCAGGTGGTTCTGGAACGTGACCAGGTGGAACGACTGGTCGACGAGGGCAGCGCTGAGCAGGACACCGGTGACCCCGCCCGAGCGGCCGACGAGGCCGTGGCCGCCGGTGCCACCGCGGTCACCGGACCCGGGCTCGTCGTGGAGCTCGACGACGCTCCGGCCAACCGCGCGCAGCCCGGGGTGGCTCCCGACACCCTGGTGGTGCACCAGCAGGACCTCGAGGCAGTCGTCAACGCCCTGTGGGCGGGGGGCGCCGAGGCGATGATGCTGCAGGACCAGCGCGTGCTGTCCACCACCGCCTTCCGGTGCGTCGGCAATGTGCTGTCGCTGCACGGCCGGGTCTACTCCCCGCCCTACCGCGTGCAGGCGATCGGCGACCCGACGCGTCTTCGCGCCGCGTTGGACGCCTCCGAGCCGGTGCAGATCTACCGCGAGTGGGTCGATGCCGTCGGGCTCGGCTGGTCCGTTGCCGAGGACGAGGCCCTGCAGCTGCCTGCGGGAAGCGTCGAGCTGCGCTATGCGCAGGTGCCCGACGACGTGCCCGTCATGCCGTAGCTCAAGGGATGGGAGGATGCGTGCAGGACACATCCGGACAAGGAGCCCGACAATGACCCGCATCCTGGTCGTCGACAACTACGACTCGTTCGTCTACACGATCGTGGGCTACCTCGCCCAGCTCGGTGCGCAGACGGATGTGGTGCGCAACGACGCGGTGCCTGACCCCGCGCAGTGGTCCGACTACGACGGCGTGCTGGTGTCCCCGGGCCCGGGCACCCCGGCCGATGCCGGGCAGACCCTCGACGTGGTGCGTGCCTGCGCACGGGCCGGTCTGCCGATGCTCGGCGTGTGCCTGGGTCACCAGGCGCTGGGCGAGGCGTTCGGCGCCACCGTCAGCCACGCACCCGAGCTGATGCACGGCAAGACCAGCCAGGTCGAGCACGGTGACTCAGGGGTCTTCGCGGGTTTGCCGCACCCGTTCACGGCGACCCGCTACCACTCGCTGGCCGTCGAGCGCCCGACGGTCCCCGACGAGCTGGTGATCACCGCCGAGACGGCCAACGGCATCGTCATGGGCCTGCAGCACCGCGAGCTGCCGCTGCACGGGGTGCAGTTCCACCCCGAGTCGGTCCTCACCGAGAGCGGCCACCGGCTGCTGGCCAACTGGCTCGAGACAACCGGTCTGCCCGGCGCGGTCGAACGGTCCACGCACCTCGCCCCGCTGCTGCGGCGCTGAACCCGTGCGGGCTCAGTCGTCCGGGGACTCGGTCGGGGTCGGGCCGTTCGTCGTCGGGCTGTCGGTCGGCTGGTCCGCGGGTCCTGTCGAGATGTAGAGCGTGACCTCGGATCCGACCTGCACCTGCACCCCGCTGCCGGGGGTGACCCCGAACACCGTGCCCGCCGGGCGGTCAGACTCCGCGGTTTCGGCGACCGGCGCGAGGCCCTGCTCCCGCAGCAGCTGCTCGGCCTCCTGCTGGGTCTTGCCGACGAGGTTCTGCGGCACGGCGACCATCTCCGGCGGCATCGGCACCGCGACGGTCAGGGTGATGTTGGTGCCCTGACTGACGATGCCCGCCGCAGGCGACTGGTCGGTGATCGTGCCCTCGGCCTGGTCGCTCTCCCCCTCGACGATGGTGACTGAGACGACTCCGGTGCCCAGGTCGCTCAGCGCCTTCTGGGCCTCCTCCTGGGTCATGCCGCGCACGTCGGGGACCTCCACCTGCCCGTCGGAGATCACGACGTCGACGGTGCTGCCCGCCTCCACGGCAGCGTCAGCCGCAGGACTCGAGGAGACCACCCGGTCCCGGGGCACGTCGTTGCCTGTCCCTGTGGAGGGGTTGCCCAGCACCAGGCTGGCGTCCTCGAGGGCGCGGCGGGCCTCCGGAAGCGTCATGCCCTTGAGGTTCGGCACGCTCGTCTGCGTCGGACCGCTCGAGAAGTAGACCGTGACGGTGTCACCCTTGGCAACCTCGGTGCCCTCGGGGGGGTCGGACTCGATGGCGAGACCGGTGTCCACATCGGTGCTCGCCCTCTGCAGCGGGCGCATGACCAGCCCCGCCTCGTCCAGCGCCGCCTCGGCCTGCTCGCTGGTCAGCGAGGCGAGGGAAGGAACCGCAACGGTCTCGACGGCGTTCTTGTTCGCGTTCACCAGGATGAGCGCGACGAGCCCCGCGATCGCCAGCACGGCGATGGCGATCAACGTCCACATCAGGCCCTTGCGGGACTTGCGCGGCGCGTCCTGCGTGGTCGCGGCGGCCGTCGTCGCCGCGCTCGTCGGCGCCCAGCCCGCGGGCATGGCCTGGGTGCTCGGCCCACCGAGCACCTGGGTTGCGGTCGGGTCGACCATGTCCTGTGGGCGGCCGGTCGCCGCCGCGGTCGCCGCGGCGAGCGCCGGGGCCGCAATCGCGCCACCGTGCATCGCCGCCTCGAGATCGGCGCGGAACTCGGCCGCGCTCGAGTAGCGGTCCTCACGGTCCTTGGCGAGGGCCTTGAGAGTGATCCGGTCGAGCGACTCGGGAACGTCGTCCGCGATGCTGGAGGGGCGCGGCGGAGCCTCACGCACATGCTGGTAGGCCACCGCGACGGGCGAGTCGCCGGTGAAGGGCGGCCGGCCGGTGAGCAGCTCGAAGAGCAGGCAGCCGGTGGAGTACAGGTCGCTGCGCGCGTCCACGCTCTCACCACGGGCCTGCTCGGGCGAGAGGTACTGCGCGGTGCCGATGACTGCCTGTGTCTGCGTCATCGTGGCAGCAGAGTCGGCCAGGGCACGGGCGATGCCGAAGTCCATCACCTTGACCGCGCCGGTCGGGGTGATCATCACGTTCGCGGGCTTGATGTCACGGTGGACGATGCCGGCCTGGTGGGAGTACTCGAGCGCGGAGAGCACACCGGTGACGATGTCGACCGCCTCGTCGATGGGGACGGCATGGCCGTCGCGCAGGATGTCCCGCACGGTGTGACCCTCGACGTACTCCATCACGATGAACGGCAGGTGCGCCACGGCCCCGCTCGGCTCCGGGTACGTCTCCTCACCCGTGTCGTAGACCGCCACGATCGACGGGTGGTTCAACGCCGCGGCAGCCTGGGCCTCGCGGCGGAACCGAGCCTGGAAGGAAGGGTCCCTGGCGAGATCGGAGCGCAGGATCTTGATCGCGACGGTCCGTCCGAGACGGGTGTCGCGCCCGATGTGGACCTCGGCCATGCCACCTCGGCCGATGAGCTCGCCGACCTCGTAACGGCCCGCGAGAATGCGGGGAGTGTCGTCCGCCACAACTCGTCCTTACCTGTCGTCGGAACCGATCCGGGTCTGCTGACCGGGTCGGCTGCACTGATCATCCCATCACGAGCGCCGTCGGCAACGTCCGTGCCCATCGGCGCCGCCGTGTCGACGGTCACCGTCGTGCTCAAGGCCTTGGCCGCCTGGCCTCCACCGTCCGGTTCGCCGCAGCTTTCCAAGATGATCGCGAGCACGAGGACCATGAGCAGTCCCACGACGACAGGCACCAGCCACACGGGGCCGCGTCGACGAGAGGCGCGTGCGCGCGCCGCGCCCCGCGTCGCCTCGGCTCGGGCAGGTGCCGCGCGGTGGGCTCCTGGGGAGTATCGCTGTGACGGGGACTGCGGGCGCCGAGCCGTGCCGGACGCGCTGCGCTGCTCGCTTCCGGATCTGGTCGGGGGGAAGGACGGCGGGTGCCAGACGGGGGCCGCAGCGGGCGGTGGCGCGGGAACCGGGGGCATCCGGCGGGCGCGGTTCTGGGTGCTCGGCGGCGTGGGAGCTGGCGCTGGTGCGGAGCGCACGGGCGGAACGTCGGCATCCGGCTCTGCTGCCGCGTCCTGTGCCGCGCCCGCCGTGCCGACGAGCCGGACGCCCAGGTCGTCAAGCAGCCGGGCCACGCTCGCGCCGGAGCGCGGGCGGCGCTGAGGCTCCTTCTCGAGCAGCTGCATCACGAGTTCGGCGAGCGGGGCGGGCACGGTGTCAGGTAGCGGAGGAACCTTCTCGTTGACGTGTGCGACGGCGATGTCCACGGGCGTGGAGCCGGTGAAGGGCCGGTGCCCGACGAGGGACTCGTAGGCGACGATGCCGAGGGCGTACAGGTCCGAGGCGCCGGTGGCCGCACGGCCCATCGCCTGCTCAGGGGACAGGTACTGCGCCGTGCCCATGACCATGCCGGTGGCTGTCATCGGCACCTGGTTCGCGGCGAGCGAGACCCCGAAGTCGGTGATCTTCACGATGCGTCCGTGCTCGAGCAGGATGTTGCCGGGCTTGACGTCGCGGTGCACCACACCGGCGACGTGCGCGGCGTGCAGCCCGCGCGCGGTCTGGGACAGCAGCGGCAGGAGCCGGCGCAGGGGCAGCACCCGCTCGCGCTCGAGAAGGTCGTTCATCGTCTCCCCGACGATGAGCTCCATGACCAGATAGCCGGAGCCGCTCTGCTCGCCGTAGTCGTACATCTGGGCGATGTTGGTGTGCGACAGCGCCGCGTTGTTGCGGGCCTCGGTGCGCAGGCGGCTGAGGAAGTCCTGGTTTCCGGTGAACTCCTCGCGCAGCACCTTCGCGGCGACGTCGCGGCCGAGCGACTCGTCGTGCGCGACCCAGACCTCCCCCATGCCGCCGACGGCGATGCGCCGCACCAGCCTCCGAGGGCGAGTCCTTCGACCGGCTTCACTGGAGCACCGCCTCCATCACGGCGCGGGCGACGGGGGCGGCGACGGCGCCACCCGTGGCCTCGTTGCCCAGGTCCCCGCCGTTCTCGACGATCACGGCGACCACCACCTGAGGGTCCTCGGCCGGGGCGAAGCCGACGAACCAGGCGTGCGGCGCAACGTCCTTGGTCGTCTCGGCCGTGCCGGTCTTCCCGGCCACGTCCACCCCGGAGATCGCGGCGGCGCGACCGCTGCCGGAGCGGACCACCTCGATCATCATCTGGGTCATCGCCTCCGCCGTGTCCGCGGAGATCGGGCGGGTGCGCTCCGACGGGGTGGTCTCGGAGACGATCTCCAGGTCCGGGTTGCGGATGGCGGACACCGTGTACGGGTTCATCTCGACGCCGTCGTTGGCGATCGTGGCACCGATCAGCGCCATCTGCAGGGGCGTCGCGGACACG
Organism: Cellulomonadaceae bacterium; assembly: GCA_052086865.1. Lineage (GTDB taxonomy): Bacteria > Actinomycetota > Actinomycetes > Actinomycetales > Cellulomonadaceae > Flavimobilis. The sequence continues at coordinate 7,290 of JBQGOU010000043.1, read as the reverse complement.
CTCTCCTGGCCGATCGAGGCGAGGGCCGTGCGGGGGGCGTCCAGATCGTCGGGGAAGACGGAGACGGCGCTGCGCATCGGCACCTCGTAGGCGTTGCCGAAGCCGAAGGACTCCGCGGTGGCGCGTAGCTGGTCCTGGCCGAGGTCCATGCCGAGCTGGGCGAAGGCGGTGTTGCACGAGACTCGCAGCGCATCGGCCAAGGTCATCTCCCCGGTCGGTGAGCACGCGGCGCCGCCGTAGTTGCGCAGCACGGAAGAGCTCAGCGGGAGCTGCAGCTCGTCCGGGGCGGGCACCACGGTGTCCGCGGTGTAGTCACCCGACTCCAGCGCAGCCGCCGTCGTGATCAGCTTGAACGTCGACCCGGGCGGGTAGCGCTGGCTCAGGGCCCTGTTGATCAGCGGCGAGCCGTCAGCCGCCAGCAGCTCCTGGTAGGCCGCGTTGACGTCCGCGGAGCTGTGCGCCGCGAGGACGTTGGGGTCAAAAGCCGGCTTGGAGACCATGGCGAGCACTGCGCCGGTCGCGGGGTCCAGTGCGACGACGGCGCCGCGCTGATCGCCCAGGGCGTCCCACGCCGCCTGCTGCGCCGCGGCGGAGAGGGTGAGCTCGACCGAGGAACCGCGCGGCTGCTTGCCTGTCACGAGGTCCTGCAGCCGCTGGATGAACAGCGAGTCCGCCGTGCCGTTGAGCACGGCGTTCTCCGCGGACTCGATGCCCGTCGGGGTGAACACGATCGAGTAGAACCCCGTGACCGGCGCATACAGCGGGCCGTTGGTGTAGGTGCGCTGGAAGCGGAACGCGTCGTCGACCGGCGTCGAGAGGGCGACGGAGGTGCCTTCGACGACGATCGGACCCCGGTCGCGACCGTACTCGCGGTAGACCGTGCGGATGTTGCGGGGGTCGGCGTTCAGGGACGGTGCCTGCACGACCTGGATCCACGTGGCCGCCACCATGAGGGACAGCAGCATTACGAAGATCACCAGGGCCAGCCTGCGCAACGCGGCGTTCATCGTTCGTCCCCCCGCACGATTTCGGTCGGGGCGTCGTCCGCGGCGGGGCCGATGAGCTCGGTGACGGGGCCGGTCGAGGGGTCCTGGGCACGCTCGTCCACATACGGGTGGGCAGCGAGGCCGCGGGGTGCCGAGGTGCGTCCCGCGCTGATAAGGGCGGGCGCAGGTCCGGGCGCCGGCAGCGGCGCCGGTCGCCGAGCGTTATCGGATATCCGCAGGAGCAGCGCGATGACGAGCCAGTTCGCGAGTAGGGACGAGCCTCCGTACGCCAGGAACGGCATGGTCAGGCCGGTCAGCGGGATCAGCCGGGTGACGCCGCCGACCACGACGAAGACCTGCCAGGCCATGACGAACGCAAGGCCGCTGGCGAGGAGCTTGCCGAAGCCGTCGCGCACACCGAGCGCGGTCCGCACACCTCGTTCGACGAGGACCATGTAGCACAGCAGGATCGCCAGCAGCCCGGTGAGCCCGAGCTCCTCGCCCAGCGAGGTGGTGATGAAGTCCGAGGACGCGAAGGGCACGAGGTTCGGGTGGCCCTGGCCCCAGCCGGTGCCGAACAGACCGCCGCTGGCCATGCCGAACAGGCCGCGCACCAGCTGGCCGGACCCCCCGGGGTCACGGTTGTAGACGTCCGGGTCCATGGCGTTCAGCCACACGTCGAAGCGGGCGGCGACGTGTCCGAAGCTGCGCGCGGCAAGCACCGCTCCGCCGGCGAACAGGACCAGTCCGATGAGGATCCAGCTGACGCGCTCCGTCGCGACGTAGAGCATGGCCACGAACAGCCCGAAGAACAGCAACGAGGTCCCGAGGTCGCGCTCGAAGACCAAGATCGCCAGGCTGGCCGCCCAGACGACCAGGATCGGGCCCAGGTCGCGGGCACGGGGCAGGTGGATACCCAGAACCTTCGGGCCGCCGAGGGCAAGGCTGTCGCGGTGGGTGACGAGGTAGCCGGCGAAGAAGACGGCCAGGGCGATCTTCGCGAACTCGGCGGGCTGCAGGGAGTAGTCCCCGATGCCGATCCAGATCCGCGCGCCGCGGATCTCGGTGCCGATCACGGGGGCGAGGGGAAGCACGATCAGTGCCAGGCCGGCGAGCATGGCCGTGTAGCTGTAGCGGCGCAGGGTGCGGTGGTCGCGCAGCAGGACGAGGGCGAGCACCGCGATGACCACGCCGACACCCGTGATGACCAGCTGCTTCGAGGCCAGGGTGGACGTCCGCCCGGCCGCCTCGGCCGCGAGGTCGAGACGGTAGATCATGGCCAGCCCGATGCCGTTCAGGGCCACTGCGATCGGGAGCATCACCGGGTCGGCGTAGGGGGCCAGGCGGCGCACCACGAGATGGAGGACGACGGCGACGGCGACGATGACGCCGACGCCCAGGTAGAGGTCCGCGGGCAGGTCTCCCTCGATCGCCAGCGCGACGCTGACGTAGGAGGCCAGCCCCACCAGGACGGCGAGGATCAGCAGCAGCAGCTCACGGCCACGCCCGTGGCGGACGCCGCCGGGCTCGATCGTGGCCATCAAGGCCCCTCGGCCGGGGTGCTCGGGGAGGGGCTCGGGCTGGGCGTCTGCTCAGCGGACGGCTCCGGTTCGGCCTCCGCGGCCGCAGCGGCCAGGGCGACCACGCGGGTGCGGGCGGCGGACAGGGAGGCCTCGGGCATGGTGCGGTCCAGGCGGTCGCGGAAGTTCTCGGGCAGGTCCTCCACCGCAACCGCGCTCAGCTCATACACCGAGGACAGGTGCCATGGCCCGGCGGTCTGCGGAATGCCGCGGTAGATCGCCACGTACCCGTCCGCGACACCGACGTAGTACTGCTCCTGGGTCCAGCGGTAGCCCGCGTAGCCGGCGCCGCCGACGAGTACGAGCACGAGCAGTGTGACGAGGGCGCCGAGCCCGCGGCGGCGCTTGGCCGGTTCGGGCTGGTCCTCCTCGTCGGCCGCGGGCTCCTCCTGGTCCGCGGACGTGCTGGACCTCCCGGAGTTCACCAGGGCGGCGGCGCGGGCCGCCGGGCCGTCCGCGGCGGCGCTTGGCCGGTTGCGGTCGAGAGCCGCAGCCCCGGCGATCTCGACGCTCGTCGTGGGGTGGGCCCCGTCGGGCAGGCTGCCCGGGTCGAGCACGTCGGCGACGATGCAGGTGATGTTGTCCGGGCCGCCGGCACGCAGCGCGAGCTGGACGAGCCGCTCCACGCACGAGTCGGGGTCGGTGACGTCGACGAGCGTCTGGGTGATGGTGTCGCGCGAGACATAGCCGGACAGCCCGTCGGAGCACAGCAGCCAGCGGTCACCGGGCTGTGCCTCGCGGATCGAGAAGTCCGGGACGAGGTCGGCGCCGAAGTCGCCAAGGACCCGCATGACGACGGAGCGCTGGGGGTGGACCTCCGCCTCCTCGGGGGTGATCCGGCCCGTGTCCACGAGGTGCTGGACGAAGGTGTGGTCCGTCGTCACCTGCGTGAGCTCGTCGTTGCGCAGCAGGTAGGCGCGCGAGTCGCCCATGTGGGCCATGGCCAGCTTGGTGCCCGCGCGCAGGATCGCCGTGACCGTGGTGCCCATCCCCGCCAGCTCAGGATGCTCCTCGCTGCGCAGGATCAGCTCGTCGCGAGCCCGGTCGATGGCGGCGCCGAGCTCGGCCAGAGCGTCGTCGGTGCCGAAGGAGTCCTCGGCGAGCGGCGCGAGGTTGGCCACGGCGATCGACGAGGCGACGTCGCCACCGGCGTGTCCGCCCATGCCGTCGGCGACGACGAGAAGGTTGGGTGAGGCGAAGCCGGAGTCCTGGTTGTTGGAGCGGACCAGCCCCACGTCGGAGCGCAGGGCGTATCTGAGCGCGATGGCCACGTGCGGGCTACCTCCGTAGCTCGAGGATGCTCTGGCCGATCCGCACGGGCGTGTCGATCGGCAGGACCTGCGGCTCGGCGACCCGGTGATCCCCGACGAATGTGCCGTTGGTGGACCCGAGATCCTCGAGGACCCATGCGCTGCCCTGCGGGAAGATCCGGGCATGGCGGGTGGAGGTGTAGCCGTCGTCGAGCACGAGCGAGCACGACGCCGCGCGACCGATGAGGATCGGGGAGGTGCTCAGCGGCAGCGTGGTCCCGGTCAGCGGGCCGTCGACGACCACGAGCTTGGTGGGTGCGGCGGTGGGCGCAGGGGACCCGGTCCCCGTACGGCGCGGGCCCTTCGTGGCGCGTGGGGTGATGCGCATGCCGTAGATGTCCTTGCGCAGGACGCCGACGCTGGTGAGGACGAACATCCACAGGAGCGCCAGGTAGCCCAGCCGCAGCAGGGTGATCGTCAGTTCGCTCATCGGGGCGCGGTCACCCGTCCTGCGCGTCGTTGTCCGTGCCCGTCCAGAACATGATGCGGGTGCGCCCGATCGTCAGGGAGTTGCCGTCGAGCAGGGTTGCCGCGGGAACCTGGTGACCCTCGACGAAGAGCCCGTTGGTGGACCCGAGGTCCGTGGCGATGACGCCGTCGGGGGTGACGCGCAGCTCGAGATGCTTGCGCGAGACGCCCGGGTCGTCCACCACGATGTCCGCGTCCGATCCGCGCCCGATGATCGTCACCGGCCCGGTGAGCAGGTAGCGCTGACCGTCGATGTCGATCAACGGGTGGCGTGCGCTCGGGCTCGCCGAGGCGGGGGCGACCGTGCCCCTGGCGGTGCGCGAGCGCACGTGGAACCGGCCGGGCTCGAGCTCGGTGTGCTCCTCGAAGGTCACGGTGACGGGGCCGACGAAGGCATAGTGCTGCGTGGTCGCGTAGTCGGTGACGTTCGCGGCGAACTCGTCCGCCATGGCTTCTGCGCCCCAGGTCTCGACCTGGGTGAAGTCGTCAGCCGAGAGCTCGATTACGAACTCGTTGGGCACGATCGTGCGGTCGCGGTCGACCACGGCGGCGCGGTCGTCGATCTCACGGCGCAGGGCACTGACCAGGTCGACGGGTTTGAGCTCGCTGTGGAAGGCCTTGGCGAACGCGCCGTTGACCACGCGTTCGACACCCTTCTCGAACTTGTCCAGAACTCCCATGACACCTCCTCTCGTCGTCGGGCGACCGCAGCTGCACCGGACAGTGGCGGGCGCGTCGAGCCGTCAGCACGGCCGATGCTGGTGTCGATCGTATCCGCCAACGGCGCCGACGCGCGTAGCAGAGCGCCGGGTCGGGGGTGGGTCGCGTGGAGAAGCACCAGGTGGCGAGGCCCGGGACGGGGACGAATGTGGGCGAAGGGTCTCGGCGTGCTACCCTTCACATCGCTCGTGAGAGCACTGCGTGAGTGGCGGAATGGCAGACGCGCTGGCTTCAGGTGCCAGTGCCCGCAAGGGCGTGGGGGTTCAAGTCCCCCCTCACGCACGCAGCGCACAAGACCCCCGGCCGATGCGGCTGGGGGTCTTGTCGTGTGTAGGGGTGGGGGGCGCAGGCCCCGCCGCAGGCGCGGGAAAGCCCGTGGGGTGCCGGTTCTGAACCGGCGGGAACGGGGACGAGCCGTTCCACCCACGGGCCCGGTGGCTGCCTTGGTATGGGCCAGCCGCGTCAGCGTGCTGAGCCGGCAGCTAGCCGGCAACCACCTCATACGTCGCGTAGGAAATCATTCCTCGGACCACCTCCTTCCCTATGTGCCGACGACGCTACGACGGATCCAGGCACCCGCGCCAGGGTTTTTCAGCCGAGCTCGGCGAGACCGAGGGTTCGATACCGAGACCGAGGGTTGTAACCCTCTGCCTCGGCGCGTAACCCTCGGTCTCGGTGCACACGCACCGGTGACGCACACGCGCCGCGCGGTGACATAGCGGCAGGGCACAATGGCAGGCATGACCAGGCACGAGCCCTTTCGCATCATGACCGTGTGCCACGGCAACATCTGCCGCTCGCCGATGGCGGAGGTGGTGCTGCGAGACCGTCTGGGCGCGGCAGGGCTCGAGGGCCGGGTGGAGGTCGACTCCTCCGGGGTGAGCGACGAGGAGCACGGTAACCCGATCGATCGCCGGGCGCAGGCGGTGCTGCGCGAGCACGGCTATGACGTGCCCCGGCACCGCGCCCACCAGATCACCCGGCAGGAGCTGGCCGACCGCGACCTCGTGCTGGTCATGACCGCGGGCCAGGAGAGCGCGCTGCGGCGCAGGCTCCCGGAGGCGGAAGCCGGCCGCGTGCGGATGCTGCGCCGCTTCGATTCCGCCGCGCCTGCGGCAGCCCCCGCGCAGCAGTCGCGTCTCGACATCGCCGATCCCTGGTACGGCGGCCCTGAGGACTTCGAGGTGTGTCTCGACCAGATCGAGGCGGCGTCGGGCGGCGTGGTCGACTACGTGCGCCGCGAGATCGGGCGGACGGGGGCGGAGCGATGAAGGTCTCGCGCCGGTCCGAGGTCCCGCCGTTCGCCGTGATGGAGATCATCGCCGAGGTCGCGCGGCGCACCGCCGCCGGGGCCGAGGTCATCAACCTGTGCGTCGGCGAACCCTCCTCGGGGGCCTCGCCCGCGGTGCGTGACCTCGCGGCCGAGCTGCTCGCCGTCGGCGACCTCGGCTACACCGAGGCCCTCGGCTCACCCGCGCTGCGCCGGGCGATCGCCGAGCACTACGGGCGCTGGTACGGCGTCGACGTCGATCCGGGCCGGGTCGCGGTGACCACCGGATCCTCGGGCGGCTTCCTGCTGACCTTCCTCGCCGCGTTCGACGCCGGCGACCGCGTCGCGCTGGCACGCCCCGGCTACCCGGCCTACCGCAACATCCTCGCGAGCCTGGGGTGCGAGGTTGCGGAGTTCGCCTGCGGGCCCGAGTCGGACTACCGCCCGACGGCGGCTCGGATCGCCGCGCTGCACGCCAGCGCGCCGCTCGACGGGGTGGTGCTGGCGAGCCCCGCCAACCCGACGGGCACGATGCTCGACGCACGCGAGCTCGACGAGATCGCCCGCTGGTGTGCGGCGCAGGGGGTGCGCCTGATCAGCGACGAGATCTACCAGGGCATCGTCTACGACGCTGAACGTTGGCCGGGGGCGAGCGCGGTGCACCACCTGGGCCTTGGCGCCGTCGTCGTCAGCTCCTTCTCGAAGTACTGGGCGATGACGGGCTGGCGGCTGGGCTGGCTCGTCCTGCCCGACGACCTGGTGGCCCCCGTCGACGCGCTGGCGGGCAACGTCGCGCTCTGCCCGCCCGCACTCGCCCAGCACGCCGGGGTCGCGGCGTTCAGCGAGGCCGGCTACGAGGCGGCCGCCCAGAACGTCGAGCGCTACGCCCGCTCGCGCCGGCTGCTGCTCGACGCCCTGCCGGCGCTCGGCTGGCCGCGCATCGCACCCGCCGACGG
>JBQGOU010000042.1:0-15251 GCA_052086865.1 Cellulomonadaceae bacterium | reverse complement strand
GAAGTCGAGGTGGTCCTGGCTGAGGTTCGTGAACCCCGCGACGTCGAACACCACACCGTCGACCCGGTGCATCGACAACGAGTGCGAGGACACCTCCATCGCGAGGGCGTCCACACCGTCCTCGACCATGGCGGCGAGCCACTCCTGGAGCTCGGCGGCCTCGGGAGTGGTCAGCCGGCTCGGCACGACCCGGTCCCCGAAGCGGGACTCGACCGTGCCGATCAGGCCGGTGCGCAGCCCGCAGGCACGCAGCACGTGGTCCAGCAGGAAGGTTGTGGTCGTCTTACCGTTCGTCCCCGTCACGGCGAACGCGGTCAGGCGCCGTGACGGCTCCGCATAGACCAGGGCGGCCACGGGACCGGCGACGGCGCGCGGGTCCTCGGCCACGAGCACGGGGACCTCGGGGGACTGCAGTGCGAGGAAGCGCGCGCCGTCGGCATCGGTGAGCACCGCCCGGGCGCCGGCGCCGACCGCGGCGTGCGCGAACGACGCGCCGTGCACGTGCGCGCCGGGCAGCGCCACGAACAGGTCACCTGGGATGACGTGCCGGTTGTCCTCGGCGGCCGAGGACACCTCGACCTCGGGGTCGCCGACGCACGTCAGCCCGAGGGACTGGGCGATCTTCCCGATGCTCGTCTCGCGCCGATTCCGGGGCAGGGTGCGCTCGATCACCGGAAGAACCTATCGCGCGGACGCCAGCCGTCGGTCCACCGCGACGTTCGTCGACGCCGCGAGGCGTGGCGCGGAACGCTCACTCCTGCGCATCCTCCGACTCGCCCCACGTGGTGGGGTACTGCGCAGGTTCCGACGTGCTCGGCGGCACCTTGAGGTACTGCAGGGCGAACGACGCGACGTCGGAGAACACCGGCGCCGAGACGACGCCGCCGTACTCGAGCGACGGGTACTGCAGGATGACGGAGATCGCCAGGCGCGGGTTGTCGACGGGCACGACGCCGCTGAACGCCGCGCTGTAGTGCTCGTAGCGTCCCGTGGCCGGGTTCACGGCCTGGGCGGTGCCTGTCTTGCCCGCCACCCGGTAGCCGGGGATCTTGGCCGCCGCGCCGGTGCCCTCCTCCACGGCGGTCTCCATCATCTCGAGCACGGCCTTGGCCGTCTCCGGGGAGACGACGGTGACCGGGTCGTCGTGCTCGGCCGGCACGGTCGTCCCGTCGGCGGCGGTGTACCCCGACACGAGGTGCGCCTGGTGGCGGACCCCGCCCGATCCGATCGTCGCGAACACCTCGTTGCCCTGGATCGCGTTGACGGCCAGACCCTGGCCGAAGAGCACCGTGTACTGCGTGCGTCCGTCCCACTGGTCGGGGGCGTGCACGATCCCCGGGGACTCCCCGGGCAGCTCGATGCCGGTGCGGGAGCCGAAGCCGAACTTCGTCAGGTAGTCGTAGCGCACCTGGGTCGACATGAGCTCACCGATCTGCACGGTTCCGGTGTTGGAGGAGTCCGCGAAGATGCCGGCCAGCGTCAGCTGCTCGGTCGGGTGCTCGTGCGAGTCCGTGATGACCTGACCGTTGGGCGTCGTGTACTGGTAGGGCACGACAAACTGGCTCGCGGGATCGGCGACGCCGGTCTCGAGTGCCGCGGCCATCGTGATGACCTTCGCGGTCGACCCCGGTTCGAAGACGTTGGACACCGCCCGCGATCCCCACGTCGAGGGGTCGGAGGCGCTGAGGTCGCCAGGGTTGACGGTGTCCGTCTCGGCAAGCGCGAGGATCTCCCCCGTGGTGACGTCCGAGATGACGATCGAACCGTACGTGGCACCCGTCTTCGCCTTCTGCTCCTCGATCGCATCCTGCGCCTTCCACTGCAGGTCGCTGATGATCGTGGTCTGGACGTCCAGGCCGGCCTGCGCCTCCGTGCGCGACTGCGCACCGGAGGGGATCTGGTGCCCGCGCCGCCCGCGCTCGGTCAGGTACGAGCCGGGCTCGCCGGTCAACGCGGCGTTCATGGTCTGCTCGAGCCCGGCGGAGCCGACGCCCTCGGAGTTGACGAACCCGACGAGGTTGCCCGCAACCGTCCCTGCGGGGTACTCCCGGACCGTCGTGCGCTCCGCGCCGATCCACCCGATGTTGAGGTCTCGGATGGCGCTCCAGGTGTCGGGCAGGACGTTCTTGGCGATGTACTTCCCCCGGCTCGTGCCGACCAGCTCGGCGGCCAGCTCGGGCGCGGACTGTCCGAGGATCGGTGCCAGCAGCTCGGCAGCGGCCGTCGCTCCCGTCCCGACGACCTTGTTGTCCTCGTACCTCTTCCACTCGGCGACCTTGGTCTGGTCGACGAGGATGTGGAAGCGCTCGACGGACGTCGCCAGCACCGTGCCCTCGGCGTCCAGGATCTCCCCCCGGTCTGCGGGGATCTCACCGGTGATGACGCGCTGCTTGAGCGACTCCGCGGCCAGGGCCGGACCCGCCACCACCTGGAGGTAGCCCAGCCGCATGCCGAACGCCCCCAGGACGAGGACGAGGGCACCCATGAGGATGCGCTGCCGCTTGCGCGGTTCCCCGGGTCGGGCACGCAGGCCGCGCCGCGCCCCTGCTCCCACCGACGCTTGCCGCGGAGCAGGTCGAGCGCTCTGGCGTGCGGGCGTTCCCGGGCGCTGCGAGGTGCGCGGGGTGCGCGGGGTGCGCTGTTTCGCGCCCGCGGTCACACCCGCTGTCGAGCGTTGCGTCGAACGCTGCGTCGTCCGAGCCTCGGCAGACGAGGCTGAGCTGCGCGGGGTGCGCTGCGTGGCCCCGGCGGCCGCACCTGCCGTCGAACGCTGCGTCGTCCGAGCCTCGGCGGACGAGACCGAGCCGCGGGCAGTGCGCGGGGTCGGCACGGCGCGCAACGTACGACGCTTCGAACCGGAGCCCTCGCCGGTCTCGGGGCCGCGGGGCGCCGTCACTGATCCACCTGCGAAGGGCTCGGGTCACCGATGATCGCCCCATCGCTCAGACGCAGGAACGCCGGTGTGCTGTCCTGGACCATGCCGAGTCGCTGGGCGCGCTCGGCGAGCGCCGTCGGTGCGGACGCCTCCTCGAGCTGCGCGAGCAGCGCCTGCTCGGACTGTGCCAGCTGGGCGATCTGGGCCTGCAGATCACGAGACTCGTACGCCCCGTTGGCCATCGTGGTGTTGAGCAGCAGGACGCTGATCAGCGCTGCCCCGACGAGGGCCATGCAGAACAACACGTACGGCACCCGGCTGCGGGCCGTACGCGGCGGCGGGACGACGTGGATCCGGGGCCGCGGCCGCGCAGGCGCGGCCGCGGGGATGGCCTGGGGTGCCGCGGCTGTCTGGGCGCTCACGGTCTCACCGCCGTTCTGGGTCTGCTCAGGTGGTCGGGGGTCGGTCGGGTCCGTTCGGCTGCCCGGAGGCGAACCGACGCGGAGCGGGGGTTGGACTCTGCCTCGTCGCCGTCGGCTCGCTCGGCGCCGCGCGTCAGCAGACGCAGGTAGGGCGCATGCGTCGCCGGCTCCACCGGCAGCCCGGGCGGGGCCGACGACGTGGCCCCGGCGGCAAGCGCCCGCTTGACGATCCTGTCCTCCAGCGAGTGGTAGGACTCGACGACGATGCGCCCGCCCACCGCAAGTGCGTCGATCCCCGCCGGCACCGCGTCGGTGAGGATCTCGAGCTCGCCGTTGACCTCGATCCGCAGGGCCTGGAAGGTCCGCTTGGCCGGGTTGCCGCCGGTGGCACGGGTGGCCGCAGGGATGCAGCGCCGCACCAGCTCGACCAGCTCGGCACTGCGGTCCCACGGCTGCTGCTCGCGCCGCTCGACGATCGCGCGCGCGATCCGGGGCGCGAACCGCTCCTCGCCGTACTCGCGCAGCACGCGAGCGATCTCCTGCTGGGAGTAGGTGTTCAGCACGTCCGCGGCCGTCAGCTCCGCCGTGGTGTCCATCCGCATGTCGAGCGGAGCGTCCTGGGCGTAGGCGAACCCCCGGTCCGCCTCGTCGATCTGCAGCGAGGAGACCCCGAGATCGAGCAGAACCCCCTGGGCGGCCGCGATGCCCGACCTGGCCAGCACCTGAAGGATCTCGTCGTACGTGGCGTGCACCGCGGTGAAACGGTCACCGAACCGGGCCAGCCGCTGGGAGGCGAGCCGAAGTGCCTGGGGGTCGCGGTCGATGCCGATGACGCGTGCGGTCGGCACCTGGTCCAGCACGGCCTCGGAGTGCCCTCCCATACCCAGCGTGCCGTCCACCAGCACGGAGCCCGGCTGCGCGAGGGCGGGGGCGAGCAGGTCGACGCAGCGTTGCAGGAGGACGGGACGGTGCCGGTCGGACGCCGGACGGTCGTGCTCGGACATGGTTCCCCCCTCTCTCTCGCTCGGTGCTGCTCGTCGGTGCTGCTGGTCGGTGCTGCTGGTCGGTGCTGCTCGTCGGTGCTGCTGGTCGGTGCTGCTCGTCGGTGCTGCTGGTGCTGGGCTCGCCACCCGGCCAGGTCTCCCTCCGCTGTCCCTTCTGGCGCCGGGGAAGTGCGTCAGACGGGGCGGGAGGAGGCCTCACCGTGCGGTGAGCGTCAGATCGGGAACGGCGGCAGGACCTCCTCCGCGGTGTCGGCATAGTCGGACTCCTGGGACGCGAGGTACTCCTCCCAGGCCGCCGCGTCCCAGATCTCGACGCGGGTGCCCATCCCGATCACGGCGACGTCTCGGTCGAGCGCCGCGTACTGGCGCAGGTTCGCGGGGATCGAGATCCGCCCCTGCTTGTCCGGGATCTCGTCACTGGCGCCGGAGAGGAAGACCCTCAGGTAGTCCCGGGACTGCTTACTCGTGATGGGCGCGAGACGGATCTGCTCGTACATGCGGCGGAACTCGTCCATCGGCAGCAGGTACAGGCAGCGTTCCTGCCCGCGCGTCATGACCAGACCGGGGGCGAGCTGCGCACGGAACTTCGCCGGGAGGATCAGGCGGCCCTTGTCGTCCAGACGAGGGGTAAAGGTGCCGAGCAGAAGGCTCGGCGCGCCGGTGAACGTCTCGGCCATCCCTCCCCCTTCCCTCCTGGTGGCCCCACAGTACTCCACTTCACTCCACAGTCAACGACAGCCGGCAGGCCCTGCTCCCCATTTCTCGACAACGTCGCAGGTCAGAGCGGGTGGGCGAAAGTGGAGGGGAAAGCCCGCCCGCGCAGGACGGCCGGAACCGCTGACCGCGCCACCGCGATTCCACCGGCGCCGATACGGTGCCGAAACCGCAGGTCAGCCCGCTCCATAACCGAACCGGCACCCCCACAGCGCGCCGCCAGCCCAACCGGGCCGTACGGCGTGGAGCGTTGTGGAGGGCTGTCCGCGACCGGCGGGCCCGGCCCGGGCAGGGGGCGCTGCGCGCGGTGGCGGGATGTGGGGGCCGGCGTCTGCCATGTGTCGTCGCGGTGCGCCGCGCGCACCCGAATCCTCTAGGCTCGGGACACACATTCGGAGGTCAACAGTGCCCAGTGCCCCCACGTCCGACGAGCTCACGCAGATCGTGCACACGGTGAGCCGTATCCACTCCCAGCTGGCAGGCGTCGTCGCGGGCAAGCCCGATGTGCTCACCACGACTCTGGCGGTCCTGCTCGCCGAGGGGCACATCCTCCTCGAGGACGTTCCCGGTGTCGGCAAGACCACCCTCGCCAAGGCCCTCGCGAGGACGATCGACGGCTCGGTCGGCCGGGTCCAGTTCACCCCCGACCTGCTGCCGTCGGACCTGACCGGCGTGACCATCTACCGGGCCCAGCAGCACGAGTTCGAGTTCCGCGCCGGTCCGGTGTTCGCCAACATCGTCATCGGGGACGAGATCAACCGCGCATCCCCCAAGACCCAGTCGGCCCTTCTGGAGTGCATGGAGGAGCGTCAGGCGACCATCGACGGGACGACCTATCCGCTGCCGCGCCCGTTCCTGGTGATTGCGACCCAGAACCCCGTCGAGATGGAAGGGACCTACCCACTGCCCGAGGCACAGCGCGACCGGTTCATGGCGTGCCTGAGCTTCGGCTACCCGGATCCCGCCGCCGAGCTCGAGATGCTCGACCGCCGCGACACCACCGATCCGCTGGTCGCCCTCGAGCCGGTGACCGATGCCGCGACGATTGAGCGGTTCGCCGCGTCGATCCGCTCGATCCACGCGGCCACCGCGGTGAAGCAGTACGTGATCGATCTGGTCCGCGCGACCCGGACCGACCCGAGCCTGCGGCTCGGCGCCTCACCGCGCGCGTCCGTCCAGCTCCTCCGGGCGGCGAAGGCCGTCGCGGCCCTGGCGGGCCGTGACTTCGTGATTCCCGACGACGTCCAGTACCTCGTCGAAGCAGTGCTGTGTCACCGTCTCCTGATGTCCCCGCAGGCCAGAGCGACGGGCCGCGGGCCGGTTGACGTCGTCCGAGAGATTCTGGCCCGCACGCCGGTGCCGCGGCCCGCCGAGGCGAGCCCCGACGCGGAACGGCGTAGGGGCCAGCCCGTCGGCCGATGAGGATCCGCCACCACCCCCACGCCCGCCGCACGACGCTGACGGCGCGAGGCGCCGCGATGCTGCTGGCGGGCGGCGCCCTGATCCTGGTGGGCGTGCTGCCCGGGGTGCCGCTGGTCGTGTTCGTCGGCTCCGCGCTCACCGTCGCTCCCACGCTCAGCTGGTGCCGCCTGCGGCTGGACAGCATCGGCCGGGGTCGCTCCGACCTGGTGGTGGAGCGCCGGGTGCATCCGGCCCCCGCAACGGCGGGGAACCCGTCCGACGTCCTGGTCCAGATCCGGGCCCCCCGTGCGACGACCACCGCATCGCAGCGCCTGCACGGTGTCGCGATCGCCGAGCAGGTGGACCCCGGGCTACGCGCCGGCGGCACCGTCGGCGCGCGCATTCGCGCCTCGTTCGCCGAGATCGAGCTGCGCTACCGGGTGACCCCGATGCGCAGGGGCCGCTGGACGCTCGGACCTGCGCTCGCCCACCGCGTTGACGCCCTCGGCCTGGCCAGGTCCCAGGCGCCGCTCGGGCCGACCGCGGAGCTGACCGTGTGGCCGAGGCTGCTCGCCTCCCCCTCGTTGCGTGGACGCGGCGGAATCGGCCTGGATCCACAGCGCGCGGGCGCGAGCGCTCCGAGCGACGAAGACACCACCTTGCGCCTGTACCACCCCGGCGACGACCTGCGCCGGGTGCACTGGGTCAGCGCCGCACGCCACCAACAGCTGATGGTGCGCGCACAGGACGGCTCGAGCCCGGCCCCCGTCTGCGTGCTCGTCGACCCCCCACCGGACCGAGGGCTGCCCACCGACGACGACCTGCTGGAGTGGACCGTCTCGGTCGCCGCCACGCTCGCCGTCCGGTTCCTCGACGCCGGACACGCCGTTCGACTGGTCGCGACGACGCGCGAGCTGGATCAGCCCGGACTGGCCGGCTCGGGATCGGGGCGTGCGGCCTGGGTGCGCCCTCGGGCCGACGACGCTGTGCGCACGCTGCTCGATCAGACGGTCGACCTTGCCCCCGCGGGTGACGACGCCCGCTCCGAACAGGAGCGCGCCGCTGTCGTCGCCGCCGCGCTCAGCGCCGAGCACGGCGACGAAACCGTGGTTGCCGTGCTCACCGACGGCGCTGCGGCCGACGCCGCGGGACCGTTCACCGGCGGAGCCGGCGGGCGTCGCAGCGCCAGGACCGCTCTGGTCACGACCAGGGCAGAAGACTCGGGGGCGAGCGTCGAAGCGCTGACGCTGGCGGGCTGGGACGTGGCCGTGCTACCGGTCGACAGCACGCTCGACGGATCGTGGGATGTGCTCGGTAGGGGGACGCGATGACGTTTCCCGACCACGGCTCGGTCCGTGAGGCGCCGGACGACTCCGCGCTGCGCGCCGCCCTGAGCACCGTCCTCGTCGCCGTCGCGGTGGGGTGCTCCCTGGCCTCGCTGCGCAGTCTCGTCGACCCCGGTCCATGGCTCGCGGCGGGCCTGGGCCACCTCGGGGTCCTGACGGCGACGATCCTGATCGTCCGGCTCGGCCTGCACCGGCTGCGCCGCAGGACGCCGACCCTGGTGACCGCGCTGCTGCCCGGAGCCGTCGCGGCAATCGTCGCCGTGGTGCTGCTGCTCGACAAGTTCGGCACCTCACCCGGGCGGTGGGGTCTCGTGGGGCCGGCGGACCTGGCCCGGGTCGGCGACCTGCTCGGGCAGGCGCGAACGCTTACGGCCATCTATCCCGCCCCCATCCCACCATTCGAGCCGGTGATGCTCCTTGTGGTCGGCGGGACCTGCCTGGTGCTCCTGCTCACGGACCTGCTGTGCAACGGGCTGCGCATGCCCGCTCTGAGCGGCACGTCGATCGCTCTGCTGTGGCTGCCGCAGGTTCTCCTGGTCCCGACGCAGGTCGGATACGAGGCCGTCACGACCATGGTGTGCCTGCTGGCCCTGCTCGCGGCCGACAACCCCTATGCGGGCCTGCCGCGCTACCCGGGCCGAGACCACGTCGGGCAGCTGGGTCGAGGTCGTCGGCTGCGACTGCGCGTGCCGCTTCTCGCCCAGGTGCTCGCCCAGCTCACCGTCGTGGCCGCGGCGGGCCTTGCCCTCACCACCGTGGCCGCCACGCTGCCGCCGTGGGCCGCGGTGGACGCACCGTCGCTGCGCGGCACAGGCGGGCAGGTCCGCGTGTCGGACACCCTCGACCTGCGCACGAGCCTGGGCGCCCGGGCCAACAACGTGGTGCTGCGCCATGACGGCGGAAGCGCGCTGGGGCCGTTGCGCACGGCCACCGTCACGGAGTTCGACGGGCGCACCTGGCAGCCCGAGGACGGCGGCACCGCCCAGCCCGTGACGACCGGGTCGCCGCTGTGGCCCGCTCCCTTCGACCCGCCCGCCGAAGCCACCACGCTGCGGATCGTGGTCGCGGACCTGCGAGACGACGTCCTGCCGCTGCCCACCCAGCCTCGCGGGCTGCTGTCCCCGCTCGACGCGGAGTACGACGCGGTGCGCGACCAGGTCACGCTGGCGCGGACCACGGCCCGCGACGACGTCTACGATCTGGTGACCTGGGACCGGGACCTCACCGCCGACGTGCTCGAGCGCTCCTCCGGCCTCGACTCCCCCGCGAGTCCGGACTACTACGCCGCGGCGGTTGCCCCGGCCCTCGAGCTGCCGGTCACCTCGCACCTCGACGACGTCACGGCGCTGGCCGCACAGGTCACGGCCGGGACCACGTCGACATACCAGGCGGCGGTTGCGCTCCAGGACTTCCTGCGCGACCGCACCAGCTTCACCTACTCCCTTCAGGTTCCCGACGCGCGCACCGACGACGCGGTGTGGGACTTCCTGACCGACCGGGTCGGCTACTGCGTCCAGTTCGCGTCCGCGATGACGGTGATGGCCCGTACCCAGGGCATCCCGGCGCGGATGGCCATCGGCTTCCTGCCAGGAACGCCGGAGCCAGGCGGACAGATGGTCGTGCGCGGACGCCACGCGCATGCCTGGCCGGAGCTCTACTTCGACGATGTGGGCTGGGTGCGGTTCGAGCCCACCCCGGGGGTGCAGGCCGGGCCCCCGCCGTCCTGGGCCGACGCGGGCGTCCCGGTGCCGACCGAGGTGCCGCAGGACCCGACCCCCGAGCCCGCCGACCCGGAGCCGTCCGCCCCGGGCATCGGCGAGCCGACGTCGGCCGACACCTCCCCGGGCAGCGCACCGCCCGAGCAGGGCGGGATGCCGCCGGCCGGGCTGGTTGCGCTGGCCGTGCTCACGCTCGGGCTCGTACTGACCCTCGTCCCGGTGTTGCGCAGGCGACGCCGTCGGCGCACCCTCGGGTCGCCGCTCGAGGTCGCCTGGGCCGAGGTCCTCGCCCGGGCCGCGGCGCTGGGGCGCCCGGTGGCCGCGTCGGCCACGGTCCGCACGGCGGCGCGGGACATCCAAGGAGCCGAGCCCGCGGACACCGGCGGAGCCGACAGTTCCCCCAGCGCCGGCGGATCCGGGGGCCGGACCGTGCCGAGCGGCCCGGGGCGCGCGGACGCCAGCGCCTCCGCCATCGACCGCCTCGCCGCGCTCGTCGAAGCCGAGCGCTTCGCGCCACACCCGACGACGACGCCCACCGCGGAGATCAACCGGTTGCGGCAGGCGGCGCTGGAGCGGCTCGACGAACTGGCCGGAACCCGGCCGACGCGCCGGTGACGTGGGGAACCGGCGAGCCGGGGAAGCCGACCCGGTGGAGCGCAACGATCAGGCCGCGCTGAAGAATCAACTGGAGCAGTGCCGACCGTCCGTGTGGCCAGTGGCGCGTATGGTCGGCTCAGAGGCCTTCGTCGCGCCGACGGTCCCAGCGGTCCTCGAGCCGGCGCATGAAGTCCTGCCGACCCGTGGAGGGGCGTGACCGCTTCTTCGCGGGTCCGCCCACCCGACCGTCCGGTCCGACGGTGCCGATCGGGCCCTGCTGTGGCTTGGACCGCGGCTTGGAGAAGGCGACCAGCACGCCGCCGAACATGACAGCGAAACCGAGCACACCCACCAGGACCAGTGACTGTGCGACGCCGAGGATCAGCAGGGCCAGCCCGACGACGACGCCGACACCGGCCGCGAGATAACGCAGCCCCGCGCGCGAGGACGAGGGCTGAAACGTGTTCGCGAGCCGCGGATCGTCGGTCGAGAGCTGACGCTCCATCTGCTCAAGCACCCGCTGCTCGTACTCTGACAGAGGCATGGGCACCCCCGCTTCTTCCTGGTGACCGAATGAATAACTTCAGGATAGTTCGTCTTGACGCGGGACGGTAGTCGAGGAGCTCCGGGCACGGGTCCCGATGCTGATCGCGCCGTAGCCGAATCGGTCGCGTACCCGGTCCATCGCCTCTTCAGCGTCCCGGCGCTGTTCCGGGGCGTCGGTCAGCGCCTCCTCGAGCGTGTGCTGCACGGCCACCGCATCGCGGTCGCGCAGACCTTCGGCGCGCACCCCGACCAGACGCACGGGAAGACCCCGCAGATCCACACCCCCCAGCAAGGCACGGGCCACGAGATACAGGTCACGCGCCACATCCGTCGGAGCCGGCAGCGTCCGGGAACGGGTCAGCGTGCGAAAGTCGCTTGTGCGCACCTTGATGCTCACGGTCCGGCAGACCTGCCCGTGCCGGCGCAGCCGCCCCGCCACCCGGTCGGCCAGCTCCAGTGCCTTCGCCTCGACGACCACCGGGTCCGCGACGTCCTGGTCGAAGGTCGTCTCCGCCCCGACGCTACGCTCCTCGCGCGTCGGCTCCACCGCACGTGGATCTCTGCCCCAGGCCAGGTCATGCAGGTGCGCGCCGGCGACTCGTCCCACCGCGCGCTGCACGACAAGGACGTCCGTCTGTGCCAGCTGCTCCACCGTGACCAGGCCGTACCGGGCCAGTGCCGCGGCCGTCTTGTCCCCCACGCCCCACAGCGAGCGCACCGGCAACGACCAGAGGAACGGGACCGTGGAACGGACCGGGATGACGAGCATGCCGTCCGGCTTCGCGTGCACCGAGGCGAGCTTGGCCACGAACTTGCTTCCGGCGACGCCCACCGAACAGGGCAGCGCGAGATCCGCGGCCACCCGCTGCCGGATGGCCGCGCCGATCCGTGCCGGGGAGCCGAGCCTGCGCACCGCACCGCGCACGTCGAGAAAGGCCTCGTCGATGCTGAGCTGCTCGACCAGCCCGGTCACCTCGCGCAAGATCCTCATGACACGGTCCGAGGCCTCGCGATACCGCCGGTGGTCGGGCGGCAGGACGACGGCCTGCGGGCACATCTGACGCGCACGCGTCATCGGCATGGCGGAGTGGACGCCGAACGCGCGCGCCTCATAGGTCGCAGCCAGGACGACGGAGCGGTCCTGACCGCCGACGATCACGGGTCGCCCCCGCAGGTCGGGTCGTCCCAGCAGCTCGACCGAGGCGAAGAACGCGTCCATGTCGACGTGCAGGATCCAGCAGCCGTCGTCGTCGGCGCCCCAGTCACGACGAACCGCCACCGCCGGATCACGGCTCACGAGGCCAGCGCTCCGGTGTCGGCGCCCTGGAGCAGCACGCTCACCAGGTCCTTGAAGTCCTCGGCGGCGGTCAGCAGCTCCTCCGCCTGCGCGTCGTCGACCAGATCGAGCCGCCCGCTGTCCAGCGCCGCGCGTACGCGGGCGCTCTGGACGAAGCGCGCGGACCACCCGGTCAGCTCGGGGGCGCGACGCACGAGCAGATCCCATGCGCTGACCGCGCGCCCGCGAGGACGCGCGCCCCCTGTGGCCTCGAGCAACGCCCCGGCGGCGCGCAGCGCGGCGAAGTGGGCGTGGATGAATCGCTCCGGCGCCTCAGTCGAGAACTGCGCCGCCACGAGCTCGGCCTCACACCGTTCCAGCATCGTGCGCGCCGCCGCGGGAACCGCCGTCGTCACCATCTCGCCACCTCCTGCCTCTCCACCATTGTCGAACATCCGTTCGAGACTGTCAATGGCCCTTGGTGCGCTGTGCGCGCCGTACCGTGATACCCGTGACCCGTCGTCCCCGATCCTCCACCCGGCGTCTGACATCGACGCCCGGCGCGAGCCTTCCCCTCGGCCCGGTCGCCACCACGTCGGGAGTTGTGGAGCTCCTCACCGATCCGGACAACCCGGCGGGCGTGACGCTCCTCGTCAACGGCGCCCCGAGCTCCTACCTCAGGCTCGACGACCCTGAGCTGCTGACCTTCGAGTACATGCAGCAGATGGCCGCGATGATCGATGGTCTTCCCGCCGGACCCCTGCGCGTCGTCCATCTCGGCGCGGCCGGGTGCTCCATGGCGCGGTACGTCGCCGCGCGCCGCCCGGGCTCTCGCCAGATCGGCGTCGACATCGACACCCAGCTGCTCGAGCTGGTGCGGCAGTGGTTCGCCCTGCCACGGGCACCGGAGCTCCGCCTGCGTGCGGGCGACGCCCGCACGCAGCTCGCCACGATGCGGGACAGCTCGGCCGACGTCGTCATCCGCGATGTGTTCGCCCCCGATGTCACGCCCGAGCATCTGACGACGACAGGCTTCGTCCGCGAGGTCCGGCGCACGCTCGCCCCTGGCGGCCTCTATCTCGCGAACATCGCGGACCGGCAACCGCTCGACCTGGTGCGGCGCGAGCTCGCCACCGTGCGCACGGTGCAGCCCGGTGCGCCGGTGACGCTGGTGGCGGAACCGGCGATCCTGCGCGGCCGCCGCTACGGCAATCTGGTCCTGGCCGCAGGCTTCGACCCGGTGCCTCTCGACGAGGCACGCCTGGACAGGGCGCTGCGCTGCCTGCCTGTGCCCGCGCGTGCGGTGCGTGGCGCGGAGCTCGATCGACTCATCGGCTCGGCCGCCGCGCGGCACGACCTGGAACCAGAGCAGGACGAACCCGCGCCGTAGCCGCGGGCGCGCGCCGCCACCGCAGACAGCGCCCGGCGCGACTACGCGTCGTTGCCGGAACCGTCCCAGGCGTCCGCCGGGCCCTCGTCCTGCTCGGCGAGGAACTGCTCGAACTGCGCCGCCAGCTCGTCGCCGCTGGGCAGCGGCTCGGTCTCCGCGAGCAGGCTCGTGCGGCCCATCCGCTGCACGAACGTGTCGTACTGGCCCTCGAGCGCATGCACGACGCCCTGCACCTCGGCCGACTCGGCCATCTGCCGGTCGATCTCCGCACGGGACTCTTGGGCTGCCTCGCGCAACGGCTGCGCGTCAAGCGTGAGCCCAGTCACGCGCTGCACCTGCTCGAGCGCTTCGAGCGCGGCAGGCGCGAACTGCCCTTGGGCCAGGTAGTGCGGAACGTGCACGGCGAACCCGACGGCGTCCCGTCCGGCCTCTCCGAGCCGGTACTCGAGCAGCGCCGACGCGCTGCCCGGAACCGTGACGGTGCCGAAGACGTTGGGCTGCGGCAGCAGCAGCTCGTCCCGGGTGCCGTGGGCGCTGGACCCGAGGGGCCGCGTGTGCGGAACCGCCATCGGGATGCCCTGCACCCCGACCACCAGCGACACGTCGAAGCGCTCGATGATGCGCGTCGTGGCCGCCACGAAGCGTTCCCACTGCAGATCCGGTTCGAGTCCGTGCAGCAGCAGGAATGCCGTGCCCTCTTCGTCGTGGAGCAGGTCGATCGCCAGCTCCGGGGCGTCGTATCGCGCCCACCGATCGGACTCGAGCACCATCGTGGGCCGGCGCGAGCGGTAGTCGAGCAGCTGGTCGGTGTCGAAGGTCGCCAGACGCTGAGCGGAGAACTGCGCCAGCACGTGGTCGGTCACCTGCTCCGTCGTGGCGCCTGCGTCGACGAAACCGCGCAGGGCGTGCACCAGCACGGGCCCGCTCTGCCCGGCGTGGCCGGTCTGTCCGGAGGGCAGCGTCGCCGCCGTCTCCTCGTCGATCGTGTAGATTCCGCTCGGCTCGAGCACTCTTCCCTCCTCGGGAACGTCGTTGTGGGGATCGCCAGGTACAACGACACCGACGCATCGTTCATTCCGCCCCAGGGTCCGTGCGCCGTCTCGGCACGCGACCGCAGGAACCGTGCGCGTGCCAGGATCGGCCATAATGGCTGACCCGTTCATGGGGTCCCCGAGTTCGCGAGGAGTGCAGGTGACCGGCCG
Source organism: Cellulomonadaceae bacterium (assembly GCA_052086865.1). Taxonomy (GTDB): domain Bacteria; phylum Actinomycetota; class Actinomycetes; order Actinomycetales; family Cellulomonadaceae; genus Flavimobilis. The sequence goes on along the minus strand of JBQGOU010000042.1, from coordinate 760 downwards.
CACCGACGAGGTACACAAGGAGCAGGTGACGGTCGACCGCATCTACGCCCGGCTCGACGAGCTGCGCGCTGCGACCAGGCGACGCCTGGCCCAGGTGCGGCGCACCGGGCCTTCGGGCTCGCCGCAGAACCGCAGCGAGCGTGACGCCTTCGCGACACTGTACGAGGACAGGCTGGCCCAGCTGGAGGCGGTTGAGGACCGGCTCTGCTTCGGCCGACTCGACCTGACCGACGGCGCCGTGCGCCACATCGGCCGCATCGGCCTGACGGACACCGAGCACACGCCAGTGCTCACCGACTGGCGCGCACCGGCCGCACAAGCCTTCTACCGAGCGACGGCGGCGCACCCGGACGGAGTGCTGCGCCGGCGCCACCTGCTCAGCCGCGGCCGCCAGGTCACCGCAATCGAGGACGAGGTCCTCGACCTTGACGCCGCCCGCACCGGTGCCGCCCAGCTCGGCGAGCTCACAGGCGAGGGCGCACTGTTCGCGGCGATGGCCAGCGCCCGCACCGGGCGGATGCATGACATCGTCGCCACCATCCAGGCAGAGCAGGACGCCATCATCCGCTCCTCCCTCGAGGGAGCCCTCGTCGTGCAGGGCGGGCCCGGCACAGGGAAGACCGCGGTGGCGCTGCACCGGGCCGCCTATCTGCTGTACGCCCACCGCCAGCAGCTCGAGCGCTCGGGAGTGCTGCTCGTGGGACCCAGCCCGCAGTTCCTGCGGTACATCGACCAGGTGCTGCCGTCGCTGGGCGAGACC
>JBQGOU010000041.1:0-15435 GCA_052086865.1 Cellulomonadaceae bacterium | reverse complement strand
GGTGCAGGTACGCCTCGCCTACGGCGGGGTGTGCGGGTCCGACCTGCACTACTACCAGGAGGGCAAGGTCGGGAACTTCGTCGTGCGCGAGCCGCTCGTCGTCGGGCACGAGGTCGTCGGCCGGGTCGTGGCCGATCCGCGGGCCCAGACGGATCCCGAGCACGCGCTCGCACCGGGGACCCCGGTGACGATCCACCCCGCGACGCTCGGCACCCCGCTGCCCGGCCTCGAGGACCGGCCGAGCATCTGGCCCGAGGGCAGGTACCTGGGCAGCGCGGCCACCTGGCCGCACACCCAGGGGGCGATGAGCGACCTGTTCACGGCACGTGCGGACCAGATCCGCGTGCTGCCGGCGGGCCTGCCCCTCGAGCGGGGCGTGCTCGCCGAGCCGCTCGGCGTCGCCCTGGGAGCCGCCGAGGTCACGGTCACGGACATGCTCGCCGAGCCGCTCGGCACGGCGCGGCAGCTCGGAGTCACCCGGACCCTGCAGGTCGGGGTCGACGAGATCCCCGCCCAGGCCTTCGACGTGGTCGTGGAGTGCGCCGGCGCGCCCGCCGCGCTCAGCCAGGCGATCCAGTCCGTGGTCCGCGGCGGCGTCGTCGTGCAGGTCGGGATGCTGCCAGGAGACGCCAGGCCCGTCGCGCTCGCGGAGCTCGTCTCGCGCGGGATCGACCTGCGCGGCTCCTTCCGCTTCGACGACGAGATCGACCAGGCGGTCGAGCTGCTCGCCACCCACCCGGCGCTCGGGCACGTCGTGACCGACGTGTTCGAGCCCGGCGACGCCGTCGCGGCCTTCGACCGGGCGTCCGACGCCCGCGCATCCAGCAAGGTCGTCCTGAAGTTCGACGACTCGCTTCCGCCGGCCGACCCCACAGCAGGAGACATCCGATGAGACTCGCACGCATCACCACCCCCGCAGGCCCGCGCCCGGCCGTCCAGGACGGCGAGCACTGGTCCGTCGTGACCGACCTGTTCGCCCAGCCGCTCGAGCGCACAGGTGAGCAGCACCCCGTGGCGGGCACCACGCTGCTCGCACCCGTGGAACCCGTCGTCGTGCTCGGCATGGCGCACAACTCCGGTCCGGCCGACCGGGAGCTGGCGCCCCAGGCCTTCGCCAAGTCGGCCCGCACCGTCGTCGGACCGGGCGAGCACATCCACCTCGACCCACGTGTGGGCGCGGTCGTCGTCGAGGGCGAGCTCACGGTCGTCCTCCGGCGCACGAGCCGCAACCTCACCCCCGAGCAGGTGCCGGACGCGATCCTCGGCTGGACGATCGGCAACGACGTCACCGCAGTCGACCAGATCGCGCTCGACGAGAAGATGACGCAGTCCAAGAACGGGGACGGCTTCACCCCGCTCGGCCCGTGGATCGAGACGGACCTGGACTTCCGGGACGCCGGCCTCGAGGTCACCGTCGACGGCGAGGTCGTCGCCAAGGCGTCGACCCCCCAGCTCGCCTACGACGTGGTCGAGCAACTCGTCTACCTGACGTCCGTGCTGACCCTCGGGCCGGGCGACGTGGTGCTGACCGGAGCCCCGCAGACCTCGGCCCCGATCCGGCCCGGGCAGGTCTCGACCGTCACGATTCCGGGCATCGGGAGCCTGACCAACCCGGCCGTCTGATCCCGGTCGTGCCCACGGTCGCAATATTCCTTCGCGCGGCCGCGACCGTGGGTGCGACGGTGTCCGTCATGACCGACTGGACGATCCACCGCATGCCGCTGCCCGAGGGCGTCGACGCCCCCGACGCGTGGGGGCTGCACGCTCTGCAGCGCCTGACCCGCGAGATCGAGAGCGAGCGCTGGGGTCACGACGACTTCGTCGACTCCGCCGAGGCCAGGCTCGCCGGCCTGCGCGGCCAGGACTACGTCGAGCAGCAGGTGCTGCTCGCGGTGCCGGCAGGCCTCACCCCGAGCGAGCAGAACGTCGCCGCCGCGATCCGGCTCCACCTGCCGCGCACCGACAACGCCCACCGCCTGGACACCGAGCTCACGGCGCCGCCGTCGGCTGCTGGCACCGGTGCCAGCGACGCGTTGCTGCGCGCGGCCGAGGACCTCGCCCGCGAGCGCGGGCGGACCACGCTGACGTCCTTCAGCGAGACCGCCGGAGAACCCGCCGACGACGACCCAGCCGCCCTGGCCGCCCCCACCGGCAGCGGCCGCGTGGACGGCGCCGACCCCGTCGCCGTGGCACTTGCGCAGGCCGGCTTCCGCCTCGAGCAGGCCGAGCGGTACAGCCGGCTCGACCTGCCGGTGGACCCGGAGCTGCTGGCGCGCCTCGAACAGGAGGCGTGCGCCCGCGCCGGCGACTACCGGCTGGTGCAGTGGCGCGACCGCACACCCGAGCACCTGCTCGACCAGTACGCCCACCTGCACCGCCGGATGAGCACCGACGCGCCCGCAGCCGGCGTCGAGATCGAGGAGCAGGGCTGGGACGCGGACCGCGTCCGGCACCTGGACCGCAGGCTGGCGGAGCGCGGCTACGGCTACGTGCTCACCGCGGCCGAACACGTGCCGAGCGGCACGCTTGTGGCCTACACCTACGTCGCGTTCCCGCGCGAGCGCCGCGAGCCGGCGTATCAGGAGGACACGCTCGTGCTGCGCGAGCACCGCGGGCACCGTCTGGGCATGCTCATGAAGGTGGCGAACCTGCAGACCCTGACGCAGCTTCGCCCCGGAGCCCGGCGGGTACACACGTGGAACGCCGAGGAGAACTCCGCCATGCTCGACATCAACGTCGCGCTGGGCTTCCGCGCGGCAGGCGTTGTGGGGATCTGGCAGCGCCGGCTCTGAGCATGGCCCACTGGGCGGTGCGGGCGCGCGAGTGGTACACAGTGATCGCCACAACCCCGTCCCTCCCCGCGAAGGAACACCATGAGCAGCGAGAACCCCTACGGTCAGCCCCAGCCCTACCCCGGGCAGTCCCCAGCCTACGGGGCCTACCCGCAGGCGCCCGGCTACGCGCAGTTCGTCACCGACGACCGCGCGCGCTTCGCCTCGTGGGGGCGGCGCGTGGGCGCTTCCCTGCTCGACTCCCTGGTGCTGATGGTCGTGCCATGGGTGTTCTTCATCGTGGCGCTGATCAACTCCGAGCCGACCGGGCGCGTCGACATCTATGGTGAGGCCGAGATCATGCCGACCGGCATCGGCATGGTGTTCCTGGTGCTCGGAATGGTCACCTACGTGGGCCTGTGGATCTGGAACCGCCTGATCCGGCAGGGCACCAGCGGCCAGTCGATCGGCAAGAAGGCGATGGGCATCCGGCTCGTCAAGGAGTCCACGGGCGGCCCCGTGGGTGTCGGGATGGTGTTCATCCGCGAGATCCTGGCGTTCATCAACGCCTTCTTCTACCTGGGCTACCTGTGGCCGCTGTGGGACGCCAAGCGCCAGACCTTCACCGACAAGATCGTCGGCAGCGTGGTTGTCCGCGTGCGGTAGCGCGGCGGCGACCCGTTCGTGACCGCCCTCGCGGGGCCCGCTATCGTGAGCGGACCCGCCCACGGCGGGCAGCACCTGGGAGGCCATGTGTCCATCACCGCACCGGCGGACAAGAACCTCGACGCCCTCGTGGCCGCGCTCGGGGAGGTGCGGGTGGCCTCGGGATCGCCCTCCTACTCCGAGATCGCCACGCGGATCGGCGCGCTGCGCGCGCAGGCGGGCCGGACGCACCGCCCTCCGCGCAGCACGGTCTACGACTGTTTCCGCCCCGGCCGCCGGCGCCTGGACATGGATCTGGTGCGCGACATCCTGCTCGCCCTCGGGCTCGCGCCGGGTGAGGTGACCGCCTGGCTGGGCCAGCACGGCCTCGGGCGCGGACCCACGGCGTGGTCCGAGGTGGTCGACGCCCGGCTCGGCGCACCCGCCGCGCCCGAGGAGCTCGTGGGCCGCGGCAACGTCACGGCGCGCATCCGGCACGCGCTGCTGTCCCGTCCGGAGGCCGTGGTCCTCGTCGACGGCATGCCCGGGGTGGGCAAGTCCGCGCTGGTCCGACACGTCGCCGCGCGCCTGTTCGCCGAGGGGCAGATCGACCTTGTCGTCCATGCGGACGTGTGGGGCTCGGCTCCCCTGAGCCGCCCGGCCGGCCCGGAGGCGATCCGCGCCGCGACGCTCCGCCTGCTCGGCGGCACGCCGCGCACCGACGCCGATGCCCGCGGGACGGTCGCTGCGATCGAGGCGCAGCTGGACGGACGCCGGCTGCTGCTCGTGCTCGACGACGTGACCACACCCGAGCACCTGCTCGCCCTCACGGGCGCCGGAGGCGTCCGGGTTCTGGCCGCCTCCCGCCATCGGCTCGTCCTGCCGCCCGGTGCGGGTGCGCACCGCGTGCACCTGGAGATCCTGCCCCCGGCAGGCTCGCTCGACCTGCTCCGGCGAACCGTGGGCGCGCAACGCGTGGACGCCGAGCCCGACGCCGCACGGCGGATCGTCGCTCAGGTCGGGGGCCTGCCGCTGGCCCTTGCGCTCACGGGCAGGCGCATCGCGACGGCGACGCACTGGACGCTGGCCGACCATGCCGAGACCGTGGCCCGGCGCCACGAGTCCGCCCGCCTGGACGACGACGTCCGCGCAACCTTCGAGATCACGTATACGGCGCTGAGCCCGCCCGAGCGCCGTACCCTGCGGCTGCTCGCCGTCCAGCCCTGCAGCGGGCTGAGCCCCGAGGAGCTCGCCGTCCTGTGCGACACCAGCCTGGACGCCGCGCTGCACGACGTCGAGGAGCTCGAGTCCGTGCACCTCACCCTCCCCCGCGACGCGGACCGGGTGTCGCTGCACGACCTTGTGCGGACCTTCGCGACGCGGGCGTCGGAGGAGGAGGACAGTCCCTCGCAGCGCGCCGGCGCCCTGCACCGCCTGCGGGCGCTGTGGGTGGAGCGGTCGTGGGCGCTGCACCATGCACTCGTCGTCGGGCCGGTGCGCCACAGCAGCCGGCGGCTGCAGTCCTGGCCCACGATCGACCGCGAGCAGGCGCGTGCGTGGCTGAACCGGGCCGCCGTGGACGTGGTGCTGCTGACCGACCCCGCAACCGCCCCGGATCCGGAGCAGGTGGTGGAGCTCTCCGAGGCGCTGGCCTGGGCCATGTCCAACTACACGCGGTGGCGCGCCGCGCGGGTGCTGCACGCCCGCGCTCGCGTGGCCGCACGCGAGGTGGGCGACGAGACCGGCGAGCTCGTCGCCCGGCTCTCCCTGGCCAAGATCTCCACCTGGCTTGCCGAGTGGGACGAGGCGGTGGCCCTGGCCGCCGGCGCGCGGCGCGGACTGGACCGGCTGGGACTCGCGGACTGGGCCGTCGAGGCCGCGCAGGTGCTCGCCATCGTCGCGGCGCAGACCGGAGACTTCGAGGAGGCCGCACGGCAGTTCACGGCGATGCTCGAGCACTTCGAGGCGCTGGGCGAGCAGACGGCGGCGACCATGACCCGGGACAACCTCGCGATCGTGCTGTTCCGATCGGGCCGCGTCGAGGAGGCGCTGGCCCAGCACCTGAAGGCGGTCGAGGACAGCCACGCGATCGGGGACACGGCGAGCGAGGCCCGGGCATGTGCGAACGTCGCGGACGATCTGCTCGAGCTCGGCCGCGCACTGGAGGCGCTCGAGGCCTCGCGGCGGGCCCGTGAGCTCGGCCTGGAGTGCGCGGACGAGCGGACCGTGGCGTACGCGACGACGAACGCGGGCTCCGCGCTGGTCGCGCTCGGGTCGCCGCGCGAGGCCGCGGCGGAGCACGTGGACGCCCTGCGGCTGGCGCGTTCGCTGGGCGACGTCCAGCTGGAGGTGTCGGTGCGCAACAACCTTGCGCTGGCCCGGCTCGAGCTTGACGATCTGAGCGAGGCGGAGGCGGAGTTCCGCCGTGCCCTCGAGATCGCGGACCGGATCGACGACCCCCGTGAGCTGGCTCGCGCCCACGAGGGGCTCGAGGCGTGCCACCTCCGCAGCGGTGCGGCGGCGCTTGCCCCTTCGCCGCCGCACCGTGCCACCTCGGAGCCGGTCGCTAGGACCCGGCCCCGAGGCTGAGGTCCCTACCTGCGAGGTAGGAGATCACCCGGGTCGAGACGTACCCGGTGTTGTACTGGTTGACCGCGGCGAACCGGTCCCCGTCGTCGCCGTTGCGCAGCACGCTCGCGGCCTCGTAGGACCCGACGCTGACGACGGGATCGATGTCCTGGTCCCGCAGCGCCACGATCTCGGAGCCCAGCTGTTGCCTGCCGAGGTCCAGCGCCCGGTTCAGGGCCGCCTCGGACCGCACGCCGACGATTGCGTGCGTGTGCGGGTCCAGCTGGGCGTTGTTGTAGTACTTGTCGACCAGCCCCGCGTTGCGCACGTAGTTCGTCACCCCGTACGCAAGCGCGGCATAGGAGGCGTTGGGCTTGTCCTCCCCGATGGCGTCCTGGATCAGGGGCAGCAGGTTGCGCTCCGTGGTTGCAAAGGCCACGGCCATGTCCTTGTCCCCGAGCCAGGCCAGGACCTGCTCATCGGTGACGCCCCACGCCCGCGCATACTCGGCGACGACGATCTCGCGGAACGCCCCCTCGTTCGCCTCCGCACCCCGGCGGAAGAAGTCACCGACCTGGGCCAGGTCCACGTCCTCGGCAATCGGCACCCCCGGGTTGTCCCGACCCACCTCGTAGAGCCCCTGCGTCGAGGTAAGCATGGCGTCGGCCAGGCGCGCATACAGCAGCGGCTGGGTGAGGTCGGCGAACAGCTCCTCGAGCGTCCCGTAGCCCCCGGCGTTGAACCGCTCCTGGATCTGCACGATCTGCTGATGGGCGAAGATCATGAGCGTGTAGGCGTCGAAGGCCCCGGAGTAGGCGTGCACCAGTCCCTCGACGTCGGAGACGGTCCGCGGGCTGTAGGTCGAGAGCTGGTCGAGGAAGGACTCGACCCGCGAGAGCGTGGGCGAGATGTTCGTCGCATGCTCGAACAGCAGCGGCAGCGCGTCCTCGCCGCGTGTGTACATCGGGGTGATCCACTCCCCCGCGCCGACGGCGGTCTCGAGCAGCATCGCGCTCTCCTGCGCGGAGAGCAGCGCACCGGCCTGCTGTCCCTGCTGCTTGAGGTTGTGCGCCTGGTCGTAGGCGTTGACGGCCAGCTCGATGAGCCCGGTCTGCAGCAGCAGGTCCTGCAACGGTGCCGCAAGCGAGTTGAACCGCTGCATGGCTGCGTCATACCTCGAGAGCGTCGTGTTGACCTGCGCCTCGATCTTGTCGTAGGACAGGTTGGTGAGCCGCGGCTCCCCGCCGACGGTGGGCTTGGGCAACTCCTCCCCGGTCAGGTGCTCGTAGGCCTCGTAGATGTCCCCGACCTCGATGACGTCGACGCCCTCGCGCTCGCCGAACCGCACGACGTCGACCTCCTGGCCCTGCTGATCGGGCACGTTGCGCTGGCCGAGCGGGATGAGCACGGTTGTGAAGTCCTCGTCCGCGGCGCCCTTGATCTTCTCGGGGATGCCACCGACGGGACCGATGGTCCCGGTCGGGTTGATCGTTCCCGTCATCGTCACGCCGTCGAGCAGCTCGTGGCCGTTCTGCAGGGCGATGAGGCCGGCCGTCGTCAACGCGCCGGCGCTGGGGCCGTCGATGTGCCCGCTGGTGGCGAAGCGGAACTCCCCGTGCAGGGGCTGACCCATCAAAAGTGTCGAGACGATGGCGGCGTTCCAGGCGCCCGACTGCGCGGAGGGTCCGATGCCTCCGACCTCGTTCTCGGAGAACTCGACACGAAGGTCGCCGGTCTCACTGTCCTTACGGCTGAGCTCGGTCTGCCCCACAACCCCGCCGTCGCTGCCGTAGGCGAGCCAGTGGATGGTCAGGCTCCGCGCAGGCTCAGGCGTCTCGGCCACAACCGTCTCGGCCGACGTCGTGGCCGCGGTGGTCTCCGTCTCCTCGTCCGCGTCCGCGGGCACGCAGGCCGACAAGGCCAGCACCGCGGCCACCGCAGACGCCGCGACGGCGCGGGCTCGTGTGCTCCTGGTCATGGCTCCTCCAACGCTTGGGCCCGAATGGGGTCCGACGAGAGTCGCACTCCCGCGCGCGGTGCGCGGCGTCCGGACCCGAACTCCGGACGATTCCGGACGCGGGCCGCATCCGCGGGTCAGCCCAGGCGGGCGGTGGCCGCACGATCCAGCTCGAGCGACACAGTGTCCCCGGGCCGCCCGGCGAAGCCCGGCCCCGCGTGCGCCGTCACCGGGGCGAGCCCGGCGACGTCCAGGCGCACCTCGGTGTGCGCCTTGCGGAAGGCGACAGCCGTCACGGTGCCCTGCCTGGCGCCGTCGGCGACGATGCGAAAGGCGTTCGGGGCGAGGGCGAGCACGCTGCCGGAGTCCTCGGTGAACGCCTCGTAGCCGAGGAACTCGGCGACCTCGCGATTCACCGGGTGGCGCCACAGCTCCTCCGGCGCCCCGACCTGCAGCAGCCGGCCGGCGCTCATGACGGCGACGCGGTCGGCGACGGTGAAGGCCTCGTCCTGGTCGTGCGTGACGAACAGCGCCGTCGTGGCCGTGGTGCGCAGCACGTCACGGACGTCGAGGGCGAGGCGTTCGCGCAGGCCGCGGTCCAGTGCGGACAACGGTTCGTCGAGTAGCAGCAGCTCGGGCTGCGGGGCCAGGGAGCGGGCGAGCGCGACGCGCTGACGCTCGCCGCCGGACAGCGTGGTCACGGGGCGCGACCCGTACCCGGCCAGGCCGACCAGCGCAAGAAGCTCCGTCACCCGGTGCGCGCGCTCGGCACGCGGGCCGTGCCCGGCCAGGCCGTAGCCCACGTTCCCCGCAACCGTGCGGTGCGGGAACAGCTGGCCGTCCTGGAACATCAGGCCGAAGCCACGCCGGTGCACCGGCACCCCGTGCAGGTCGCGTCCCGCCCACGAGATCGAACCGTCGGCAGGTTCGAGTCCGGCCACGGCGCGCAGCAGGCTCGACTTTCCGCTTCCCGATGCCCCCAGCAGGGCGACGATCTCCCCCGGAGCGACTTGCAGGCTCACCCCGTCGACGGCGGTTGTGGGGCGCTCGCGCCGGGACGCCGGGTCGTAGACGACCCGGAGGTCACGGACCTCGAGCCCTCGGCCGTGAACCTCGGCGTGCCGGTGCGCATGGGTCATCAGATCTCTCCTCCGCGGTCTCCGCGCAGCTTCTCGGTGACGAGCATGACGCTTGCGGTGAGCACCGCGAGCACGACGGACGCCGCCAGCGCCATGCCGTAGTTGTCCGGACCGGGGCGGCCGATCAGCCGGAAGATCACGACAGGCAGCGTCGCGGAGTCCGGCCGCGCCAGGAAGCTGGTGGCGCCGAACTCCCCGAGCGAGACCGCGAAGGCGAAGCCGATGGCGAGCCCGAGCGCCCGCGCCATCAGCGGTCCGTCCACGGTGGCGAGCACGCGCGCCGGGCCGGCGCCCAGCGTCGCGGCGGCCTGGCGCAGCCGCGGATCGATCGCCCGCAGCACGGGCAGGACGGTGCGCACGACGATCGGGATGGCAACTACCGCCTGCGCCACGGGCACCAGCAGGCCTGCGGTGCGCAGGTCCACGTCGAGTCCGAGCGGGCGGTCGAGGGTGATCAGGAACCCGAAGCCGACCGTCACGGCGGAGACGCCGAGTGGCACCATGAACACCGCGTCGAGCACGGACAGCGCACGCCGCCCGGACCGGGTGGCGGGGCGGCGCGAGACCAGGAACGCGATGAGCCCACCGACGGTGACGGCCAGGGCAGCGGCCAGGGCAGCGGTGCGCAACGAGGTGGCGGCGGCCTCCCACACGGACACCGACAGCCCCGCCTCGGGGCCGGGGGCGCCCAGTGCCCGGTAGTTCCGCAGCGTCCAGGTGCCGTCAGCCGTGCGCAACGAGCGCAGCGCCAGGTTGAGCATGGGCCAAGTGAGCAGTACCCCGACCACGAGCGCGGTGACGGCCGCAGCCGCGCCGGTGCCCCCGCGCAGGTCCCGCAGGCGCAGCCGTCGCGCGCCGGTGGCCGGTCCGGTGAGTGAAAGCGCCCGCTCGCGGCTCGAACGGGCGCGGGCGGAGACGAGCAGGGCGAGGGCGACGATCAGCAGCTGCAGCACTGAGAGCACGGAGGCCGAGCGCAGGTCCAGGAACTGGGTGGTGCGCAGGTAGATCTCGGTCTCGATGGTGCCGTAGCGTGCCCCGCCGAGGATGAGCACGGTGCCGAACGCCGTGGCGCAGAAGAGGAACACCAGCGCGGCGGCCGAGGCGATTGCGGGGCCGAGCGCCGGCAGCGTCACCGTCCACAGGACGCGCAGCGGGCCGGCGCCCAACGCCCGCGCAGCCTCCTCGGGGCGCGGGTCCAGCTGCGCCCAGAAGCCGCCGACGGTGCGCACCACAACCGCGTAGTTGAAGAAGACCAGCGCGGCGACGATGGCCGGGAAGCTGCCGTCGAGGCCCAGTGCGCCGAGCGGGCCGTTCTCGGCGATCAACGACCGGAAGGCCACGCCGACGACGACGGTGGGCAGGACGAACGGCACCACCACCAGCGCACGGACCAGGCCGCGCAGCGGGAAGCGGCACCGGTACAGCACGTAGGCGCCGGGCAGGCCCAGCACCACGGACAGCGCGGTGCCGAGTGTGGCCTGGGCGAGGGTGAGCCCGACGATACGCAGCGTGCGGGGCCGGGCGAGCACCTCCGCGAACCCGGACAGGTCCCAGGCCCCGGGCAGCCAGGGGGGAAGGTCCGTGCCCTCGGCCTGGAACCCCCGCAGCACGAGGGTGGCGACGGGCCAGGCGAAGAACACCGCGAGGAAGGCGAGCGGCAGCCCGGCCGCCACCGCCCATGCGGTCCAGTGCGCCACTCGCCTCACGCGGCCTCCTCCCCGGCCCGTCGCCGGGAGTCGTGCGTGCTCAGCCGATGACCGTGTCGGTCCAGGACTGGATCCACTCGTCGCGGTGCTCCGAGATCAGCGCCGGGTCGACCTCGATCGGGTTGTCCGACAGCGGGCCGAAACGGGCGAAGTCCTCGGGCAGGGCCACGTCCGGGTTCACCGGGTACATGTATACCGACTCGGGCAGCGCCGCCTGGAAGTCGTCGCTGAGCATGTAGTCGATCAGCGTCGCGGCGCCCTCGGGGTTCTCGGCGCCGGCGAGGATGCCGGCGTACTCCACCTGGCGGAAGCAGGTCGCGTCGAGTGAGCCGGTGGTGGACTCCCCGTCGTCCCCGATCGTGTAGGCGGGCGACGATCCGTAGGACAGCACGAGGGGGCGGGGCCCGTTCTCGCCGCCGCCGGAGAAGTCGACGTAGTAGGCGTCCTCCCAGCTGTCGACGATCTTCACGCCGTTGTCGCGCAGCTGGGTCCAGTAGTCGAGGAAGCCGTCCTCGCCGAAGGCGCCGACGGTGGCGAACAGGAAGGACAGCCCGGGCGTGGAGGTCGCGGGGTTGGTCACGACCAGCAGGTCCTGGTATGCGGGGTCGGCCAGGTCCTCGAGCGTCTCGGGCACGGTCACGCCCTGGTCGGTGAACCAGGTCTTGTCGTAGTTGACGCAGACCTCGCCCTGGTCGATCGGCGTAAGCGCGTCGCCTCCGATGCGCAGGTCAGCGGCGGCGTCGGGCAGTGCGTCCGAGACGTAGTCGGTGAACACGCCCTCGTCGATCGCCCGCGTGGCGAAGGTGTTGTCGATGCCGTAGACGACGTCCCCGAGCGGTGCGTCCTTGGTCAGGATCAGCTGGTTGACCAGCACCCCGCCGTCACCGATCTTGACGTGGTCGACCGTGATGCCGAGCGCGGCGAGCGCGGCGGTGTCCTCGTCCGAGAGCTCGAAGGAGTCGTGCGTCAGCAGCGTGACCGTGGTGGTCTCGGCGCCTGGAGCGCTCGTGGTCGTGGCGGGTGCGTCGGCGTCGCCCCCGCACCCGGTCAGGAGTGCGAGCGTTGCGAGCCCGGCCAGGGCGATCGTCGGACGTGAGCGGTTCATGTTGTCCTCCCAGACGTTCAGGAGGGGTACCACGCGATGCGTGGAGAGAAATCCCGACTTCCTCCACCGGTGCTAACCGGATCAGGTTCGAGGGTCTGCGGCGGACCGCACTCTCAGCGCCCTGCTGGCGCTCCCCTGTCGTTCGTCACGAGACTACCGGACGCATGGCGCAACGGGGGACGTGCGACCGCGCCCGGCGCCCAGTACCGTGGGCACACCACACACACCGAGCAGCGAGGAACCCATGGCTGACGACGACGAGAACCTGGCCAGCAAGCTCACCGTGCTGGCGGTGACCGCGCTCACCGCCTGGCTCGCGCAGAAGATCCTCACCCAGGTGTGGAAGAAGGCCACCGGTCATGACGCCCCCAAGGACCCGGTCGACAATGACAGCAGCACGACGGCGATCGCCGTGTTCGGCGCGCTCACCGGAGCGGTGGCTGCGCTGAGCAAGATCGCCGCGTCCAAAGGCGCGCACCGCATCACCGCCCGGGTGAACGCCCCGCGCTAGTCAGCCGGCTGCCGCGACCCGGATCTCGTTGCGCCACGGGTCGGCGAAGGTCAGCACGGCCCCGTCGTCCACCGCGGCCACGCCGTGGTGGCGCAACCGGTCCGCAAGCGCCTGGACGTCCTCGCGGGCCGGCACCACGATCGAGACCTCGCCGAGGCCGAGCTGGACCGGACGGGGGCCTGCACCCATGGAGCGCCAGGTGTTCACCGCCAGGTGGTGGTGGTACCCCCCGGCGGAGACGAACAGCGCCCCGTGCCACTCGGCAGTGGCCGCGAACCCGAGGACGTCGACGTAGAAACGACGCGCGGAGGGCACGTCCCCCACCTGCAGGTGCACGTGGCCGACGGTGGCCGGCTCCGCCTCGGGCGCCGCAGCACCGGCCGCGGTCAGGTGCTCCGACACGAACTCGTTCGGGTCGAGCCGGCGGTTGTCCATCACCACGTGCCCCGACTCCCAGGACCACTGCTCGCGCGGCCGGTCCACATACAGCTCGATGCCGTTGCCCTCCGGGTCGTCGAGGTAGAAGGCCTCGGAGACCAGATGGTCGGCCGATCCGGTGAACAGGTGCGGCGCATGCCGGGCCACCCGCGTGAGCACCGCGGCCAGCGCGGCCTGGTCGGGGAAGAGGATCGCCGTGTGGAACAGGCCCGCCTCGCCCGGGCGGCGCGGTGGCAGGTCCTGGGCGTGCCGCAAAACGATCAGTGGGGTGGTTCCCCGGCCGAGCACGACCACGCCTGATCGCCCGTCGGCCGCCTGGCCCGGCACGACCTCGAGCGCCACGGCGCGGGTGTAGAAGTCGACCATCGTGTCGATGTCCGCGACGTAGAGCGTCACGGCGTCCATCGCAGTGTCGGCGGCGAGCTGGTCGAGCGAGGCGGATGACAGGTTCTCGAGCATGGGCCCAGTCTGCCGTAGAATAGTTGAAGCGTCAATTACCGTGGCCCGCACCCCGGCCCGGCCGCCAGCCGGTCTCCGCGCGGCGCTCCGGTGGCAGGGGACAGCGGTGTCAGCTACGTTCCGGGTGGGACCCACCGCCACGTCCGGCTCATCGTCGAGCCCGGCCGTGCGACGCAGGCAGGGTGCACCCTGCGGCGTCATCTCTCCCTCTACCCGAAAGGACTCGACGATGAGACGAAGCACCGCGGCGCTCCTGGGCGCCGGCCTCCTGCTCTCCGGGACGACGGCCCTGCCGGCCGCGTCAGCCACGGCCCCCGGCCCCGTGCCGACAAGCGCAGACCCCGCCCGGACGGCCCTCACAGCACAGCTCGACCCGGTCGACACACTGCCGAAGGGCCAGCTCGAGGCGCTGCGACGCGACCTCGACCTCACCACCGACCAGGTGCGCGAACGCCTGCTGCTGGAGACCTCGGCGCAGCTCGTCGAGGCCGAGCTCACCGCCGAGCTCGGGGAGGCCTACGGCGGCACCTGGATCTCCGCGGCCGGCGACGAGATCGTGGTGGGCGTCACCGACCGAGCCGACGCCGCCGCGGTCCGCGCGGCGGGCGCCTCGCCCGAGGTGGTGACACACAGCCTCGACGAGCTCGAGGTGGCCAAGGAGACCCTCGACGACGCGGCAGACGAGACCGCGGCGCAGGTGCACGCCTGGTTCGTGGACGTGGCCACCAACACCGTCGTCGTCCAGGCGTCGAGCACCGCGGCCGCCCTCGAGCTTGCCGCAGACGCGGGGCTCGAGCCGAACTCGGTGCGTGCCGAGGTGCTCGAGGAGGGGTACGAGCTCCACCGTGACGTGCGTGGCGGCGATGAGTACGTGATCAACGGCACCGCCTTGTGCTCGGTCGGCTTCGCCGTGCACGGGGGGTTCGTGACCGCCGGGCACTGCGGCAGCGCCGGCAGTCCGACGCGAGCCGAGGGTGTGGACCAGGGCGTGTTCCAGGCGTCCACGTTCCCGGGCAACGACTACGCCTGGGTCCGCACGCACTCCGAGTGGACACCGCGGCCCGTGGTGAACGACTACCGCGGCGGAACGGTGAACGTGAGCGGCTCGGTCGAAGCGCCCCAGGGGGCGTCGATCTGCCGCTCCGGGCGCACGACCGGCTGGCGGTGCGGCACCATCACCGGTAAGAACACCACCGTCAACTACAGCGGCAACCTGGTGTACGGGATGAGCACCACCAACGCCTGCTCGGCCGGCGGGGACTCCGGCGGTGCCGTGCTCTCCGGAACCCAGGCCCAGGGCGTCCACTCCGGCGGGTCCGGAGGGTGCGACTCGGCCAACCCGAGCGGCGTGTTCCAGCCCATCACCCCGATCCTCGACCGCTACAACCTCCGGCTTGTGACGACGGGCACGCCCATCGTCGGCTTCACAGGACGGTGCGTGGACGTCCCAGGCTCCGACTACTCCCGCGGCAAGCAGCTGCAGATCCACGACTGCAACGGCACCAACGCACAGAACTGGACCTTCGAGTCCGACGGAACCGTGCGGGTGAACGACATGTGCATGGAGGTGGCGTGGGCGTGGAAGCACGACGGCGCGCCGGTGCAGCTCATGAACTGCAACGGCAACCCCGCCCAGCAGTTTCGCCTGACGAGCTCGCTCGACCTCGTCAACACGAACGCCGACAAGTGCGTTGACGTCAAGGACTGGACGGGCGCCAACGGGGGCAAGCTCCAGATCTGGCAGTGCACGGGAGCCGAGAACCAGAAGTGGTGGAAAGGCTGAGTACGATGTGACAAGCGTCACACCATGCTTCGATGTGTTCGCCCCACCTTCCCAGGCATCCTGGGACCCACGCACCACCTCCGATGGCCGAAGGGATGCCGGGTGAACACCTCGAGCCGGGACACCGGAGCACCGGGGCGGGCAAGCACGGCAGAACCCGTCCCGGTGTTCTTCCTGTCCGACTCCACGGGAATCACCGCGCAGGCGCTCGGCACCGCGCTGCTGGTGCAGTTCCCCGACCTGCGCTTCGCCCGGCAGACCTTTCCGTTCATCCGCTCGGTGGACGAGGCGCGGCGCATCGTTCGCACCATCGACGAGGCCGCCGCGAGCGCGCCCGGGACGCTCGTGTTCTC
>JBQGOU010000040.1:0-15451 GCA_052086865.1 Cellulomonadaceae bacterium | reverse complement strand
AGGCCAGCCCTCTCGGCTAGCCACGCTCGATGTCACCAGTTCCTGCATCAGACCCAACATCGCCGCCGCCGGGTACGGGGCCGCGCTGGATCTGTATGCGACGCCCGGGCAGCAGCGCCTCATCGCCGCCGTCACAGGCTCCTCCACGGGGCTGTCCGCGTCGGTGGAGTCGCCGGTGATCGACTTGGATTTCCAGCCGGAGATCACCACCCAGGTCGCGTCCCGTTTCGTCGCTGAGGGTGATGCGTTCGTGGATGGGCTCACGGTGTCGGTGTCGAAGGGCACCTGGATTCACCGCGACGGGAAACCCATCGAGGTGACGGGGACCGGCACGCTGTATGGGCCGTTCGATGAGCAGCCCACCGAAGCTGACACCCCGCCCGCAGGTGCCCCGGTCGCGGGCGTCGAGGCGGTCACGCTCACCGGTGCGGGGTCGTACACGTCGCCTGGCACGATCATCGCCCCGGAGTCAGGGTTCTACACGTGGGTGTGGTCGATCGACAAGGCCGCGCACGGCGAGAACGCGAAGTACCTCACCGACTCGTTCACCGACCGGTTCGGACAGGTCGCTGAGACCTCGGTGGTGCCGTTCCAACCCGTCGCCGTCTCCGAAGCCGACCAGCGCCTCGCCGCACCCGGTGACGCGCTGACAGACACGATCACCGTCAGCAGCAGCAATGGTGTCTGGTTGAAGAAGGATGGCGCGCACATTCCGGTGCTGTTCGAGGGCACCGCCTACCAAGTCCCCGGCACCCTACCCCCAGCGCAGAACACGGCGATCGACTCGAACGCGGTTGCTCTCGGCACTGTGACGGTCACCACGGATGGCCCCGGCGTCTACACGTCGCCTTCGGTGGTGGCGCCGTCGGGTGGGTTCGTGACCTGGGTGTGGGAGGTGAAGAAGGTCTCGCAGCCGGAGTGGGTGCGAGATTACCTCGCCGCCGACTGGCAGGACGATTACGGGATCAATGTCGAGACGACGTCGGTGCGGTGGCCGGTCACGGTGACCTCTTTGATGCGGGAGTACAACGTGCACCCTGGAGGGCGCGCGTTCGATGTCGTCACCGTCAGCGGGTTCCCGGCGAACCACGGTGACTTCACGGGCGACGGCTACTGGAACGCCGATGTCGATGAACTCCGTCACACCGTCTACGGTCCCTTCGCCACCGATCGCGAACTCACCGATGATCTCGATCTCACCATCGCGCCGGTGCTCGCAGAGCTCACGACGCCGGCACGTAACGGGGTCTACAAGCTCGGCTACACGGATGACGACATGATCGTGCCGACCGAGCCGGGGTTCTATGTGCTCGTGACGACGTTCGCCGGTGACGACCGGGTGCAGCCCTATCAGTCGTCGCCGGCGGATGTGCTGGAACGCTTCTACGTCCCACCGACGAATACGGAGGTTCCGGTGTCGGTGATCACGCAGGCGACACCGGAAGCGGCCGTCGGTGAGCCGTTCTCGGATACGGCGCTGGTGCAGGGCACGACGATTCCCGACGGTGCGTACCTGGTGTTCCGGGCCTATGGGCCGTATCCGGCAGAGGCGGGGGCGGTGTGTGAGTCGCCGTTCTACGTCAGCGACGAGATCTCCGTCACCCAGGCCGGCATCTACGCTTCCGGCACCACCACCGCAGATACAGCGGGGAATGTGTTCTGGGTCGAAACCCTTTACGCCGCCGATGGCGAGGTGATCGCTGAGGGGACGTGTGGTGCACCGGGTGAGACTACGGTCGTCGCCGAGCAGCCGGACGAGTTGCGGGTGAAGACGAACGCGGTGCCCACGGTCGTGTTGGGTGAGGCGGCGCGTGATGTCGCAACCGTCACCGGCACCGTCCCTGACGGGGCGCGGCTCGTGTTTGAGGCGTACCGGCAGCACACAGGTGAGGCGCTGTGCACGGCGGAAGAGCTCGTGTTCACCTCCGCCGTGATCAACCTTGACGGTCCCGGCGAGTACACCTCGGATGTGGTGGTCTTCGATGAGGTCGGCACGTACTACTGGGTGGAGGCCGTGATCGACAAGGACGGCCTGATCCTGCACCGTGGCCTCTGCGGCGCACCCGACGAGACCACCACCGTCACCCCTGTACCGGAGACGCCGGAGGAGCCCGGCAAGCCGGGTGAGTTGGCGCAGACCGGTGCGGACGGCAACTGGTGGCCGCTCGGGCTAGCCGGTGGCCTGATCGCCGCTGTAACCGGTGGGGTGCTGCTGTTCGGTCGCCGTCTCGCGATCGCCCGCGAACGCGACGGGTACGTCCGTGAAGAGGACGAGGCGTTCGAGGAGTTCAAGGCCCAGTTCGAGGGAGCAAAGGAGGAGTAACCACAGGCTGCTGACCTGCTGGCACCCCCACTATGGCGGGTCAGCACGGGAGGGCACGAACCAACCCCAGGTTCGTGCCCTCCCACCATTTCTGCGTCCAGACGGCGCGGGTGCACCTGCATGGCGACTGCTGTTCGTCTTGGAAGGACCCGCCCGTGACCCCGAAGCCCCGCTACCGCCGCACTAAACCCGACGCTCAGCCCACGGCAGCACCTGCGCCTCCGAATGGTGGGCCGGTCGTGGTGCCAGTGGTGCAGTTCACCATCAGCGCGGACGGCTCGATGGCGGTCACCCTCGACGGAGCACCGTATCTGCCGGAGCCGTTCGCACCGGCATTGCGGCGAGAATCATTCCCCGCGATTCTCGACACCCTCGCTGCCCGCTATCGGACGCCGTTGAGGGTGCAGGTCAGGGAGGCGGACGGGTCGACGTTCACCGACATCATCACCCCACCACGCGAACGACCCAGCGCGAGACCCTGGGAACGACCCGCACCGGAGGCGACGACGCGTCCGGTGGCAGCGGTGCCGCCGGTGCTGCATCGGGTCGCGGGTGCGGGGTTCGTGCCGGGTGAGGATGTCGGGGTTGCGATCATCCACGCACACTCCGACGCCAGCCCTGACGGCACCGTCCGGGCGCTCCTCACCACGGAGCAAGCAGCGGCCGCGGTGACCGGTGAAGTGATTCTCCTCGGTCGTGTCTCCGGCACCCTCGTCGTCAGCAGGCTCTCATGAGTACCCCGCGGCAGGGCGGGGCGCTTGGTGATGAGCTCGCGAACCTCGGGATCATCGCGCTTATTGCCGCCGCGGCCCTCGCTGTCATCCTTCGCGTGGCCGGCACGATCGCCGCCTGGGTGACAGGGATCGGACAGCCGAGCGGCGGCATCGAAGCAGGCCTCGGCGTACTCCTGCACCCCGCCGACCCAGGCAGCCCGCTCGGTGCCGACAGCCTCAACGCCGTCATCTACTGGATCGTCGCGGGGCTCCTAATCCTCGGTGTCGGTGCGGCGGGGTGGTGGGTGTGGCGCATGTTCCGGGAGCAAAACCGGCGCACGAAGATCGACCCGTATCGGATCGTCGGAATCGCGACCCGCACCGATGTCACCACTACCGCGTCGGAGAGGGCACTGCTGCGCCGAGGCGGGCAACTCCGCCCCTCACTGACGAAGCCCAACGCGCAGGACGTGGGCTATCTGCTCGGGGCGTCGCGGGGCGTGAACGTGTGGGCGAGCGTGGAGGACTCGATCCTGCTGATCGGGCCACCCCGCTCCGGGAAAGGCCTCCACGTCGTCATCAACGCGATCCTCGACGCACCCGGCGCCGTTGTCACCACCTCCACCCGTCCCGACAACCTCACCGCCACACTCACCGCCCGCAGCGTTGACGGGCGGCCGGTCGCGGTGTTCGACCCGCAACATCTCGCCGAAGGTGTTCCGGCGGGGCTCCGTTGGTCGCCGATTCGGGGGTGTGAGGACCCGTTGACGGCGATGATCCGCGCCACCGGCCTCGCAGCCGGCACCGGCCTCTCCGCGGGCGGTGTCGAAGGTGGTGACTTTTGGGAAGGGAAAACCCGCACCGCCCTCCAAGCCCTCCTCCACGCCGCCGCCCTCGACCACCGCATGCCAGCGGAGATGTTCCGGTGGACCCTCGACCCCGCCGCAGCGTCGGATGCGGTCGCGATCCTCACCGCGAACCCGCATGCTGCGACGGGGTGGGCGGACTCGTTGCAGGCGATGATCGACTCCGACCCCCGCACGAGGGATTCGATCTGGCAGGGCGTATCGCTCTCGCTCGCTGCCCTTGCCGATCCGCGTGTGCTCGATGCTGTTAGCCCCGGCCCTGACGAGAGGTTTGATCCCGAGGAGTTTCTGCGAAAGCGCGGCACGGTTTATCTGTTGGCGACGGGGGCTGGGGCGAACAACAGTGCGGCGTTGGTGTCGGCGTTCGTGGAAGACCTCGTCGAAGCCGCTCGCCGGCTCGCCGCGAGATCGCCCGCAGCACGCCTCGACCCGCCCCTGCTGCTCGCGCTCGATGAGATCGGGAACCTCGCACCGTTGCCGTCCCTGCCGACGCTGATGGCAGAGGGCGGGGGTACGGGGATCACGACGATGCCGGTGTTGCAGTCACTCGCGCAAGCGCGGGAGAAGTGGTCGGATAACGCGGCCGGCGCAATCTGGGACGCTAGCATTGTGAAGATCATCCTCGGCGGAGCATCCAACAGCCGCGACCTCCAAGACCTCACCACCCTCATCGGCGAGCGGGATGAGATCACCGACTCCACCACCATCGGCGACCACGGATCACGCTCGGCACAACGCTCGATCCGGCGGGTAACGATCATGCCACCCGACGTGATCCGCACCCTCCCATTCGGTACCGGCCTCATCCTTCTCCGCGCAGCACCACCCATCGTCGCGAAACTCCGTGCCTGGACGGGCCGCAGGAACGCCGGCGAGCTGCAGACGCAACGCAGTGAGGTTGAGCGGCTGCTGCAACACGGCACGCCTGCGTCGGCCAGCGAGCAGGGGGTTGTGGGCGCACCTGAGTGACAGAGCACCCCGAACCGCGGGGTGCCGAACGTCACGAGGAGTGTCCAATGGCCATCCACACGCAAGAGTCCCTGTCCGGGTTCATCGCTTCCGAACCCCACCTGTCGTTCACCGAGAAGGGTGACGCGCGCCTGTTCGTGAAGATCGGGCAGGAACACTACCGTCGCGAAGACGACGGATCGTTCACGCAGACCGAGACCACCTTCCACGACCTCGTCGCGTTCCGGAAGACCGCCGAACGCGCCCACCAGCGCTTCGCGAAAGGCGACAAGTTCGTTGCCGAGGGCTACACCCACCACTACGACCGCACCGACGACAACGGGCAGACGGTCAAGGTTGAGGAGTTCGTCGCGAAGAAGATCGGCCACGACCTCGCCCGCACCCGCTACACCGTCGACCGGCCCCGACGCACACCAGAATCCGACTCACTCGACGCCGGACTCGAAGACACGGCACTATCGCCCGACGCGCCACGTCGTGCTTCCGCCGGTGCTGCTGCTGCGGTCGGGAGGTGAGAGCACATCATGGTCGACGAACTGTCAGACACGGGCCTATCAGGCTCGGGTGATGTTGATCCGGGTGAGATGGCGGAGGACGAGTTCGATGAAAGCTACGATCCCGACCCCGACACCCCTGGTACCCAGGGTGAGGATCAGTCGGGGCCTCCGGGGCCGGTGAACTGGAACCTCCTCACCGCCGACGCCGCAGAAGAAGAATGGCTCGCGCTCAACGAATGGGTGCACTGGCTCCGACACACCTACGGACTCCCCGTCGCCGTGATCCCGCCGTTCTGGCACCGCCACCCAGGACTGGTGTGGGAGCTGTCCGCGCTGCACATCCACTGGCTATGCGCGATCCACCCCGAGGCCAAAGGGTCCGCCATGCTCGTCTGGCACCGCGACTTCACCGAAGCCCAAGAACGACTCCGACACTGGACCGCCGCCTGCGGCACGCGCCTGACCACCGACCGCCCCACCCGCCGCATCGCCTGGCCCGGCGAACCCGACACCGACCCCATCGAAGACACCGTCATCCCGAATCGGGAGGAAGACTTCGTGGAGTACATGCACGCCGACGTGGAAGCGCGCCGGCGTGCCGAGGATCAGTTCATCGCAGGCTTAGTGCTGAGCACGGGAGAAGTGCCATGAGTGAGCCCCTTAATCATGAGGAGAG
This sequence comes from Cellulomonadaceae bacterium, assembly GCA_052086865.1. Lineage (GTDB taxonomy): Bacteria > Actinomycetota > Actinomycetes > Actinomycetales > Cellulomonadaceae > Flavimobilis. Next base: position 9,407 of record JBQGOU010000040.1, on the reverse strand, counting down.
CCCCGAGATCACTGCGCTGCGTAAAGCTGGGCGGGAACTCGGGGCCTCGTTCCTTCCGATCACGAAGGATCAGGGTGTGGTGCTGCGCGCTACGCTGCGCGCCGCCAATTGTACGTCTCCGGAGCGACGAACCGCGGTGCGATCTTGATTCGCCCATAGTCGAAGATGCCGCCCATGAGCTGCGACTTCTCGATGCGGATTTCCAAGAGCATCTTGATGAGCCGACGCTGTTCGAGCAGATCAAGTCGCTCCCAAGCTGCACGGACATCGTCGGCGCTGATGAGATCGAGCACGGCTGCGTCTGCCACCGGCGGCACCGCTTCCCTCGCCGCCTGCTCGATCTGCGGATTCAGTCGCTGCTCCACATTCGACAGCATCGCCAGACTGATCGCGCCCTCCGCGTACTGTTCGGCGGCTTCGTCCAGCCGGTAGCGGAGAGCCGCCAGTCGTTCCTCAGCCTCGCGAACGCGATCGTTCCAGTCATCATCCGGGCCGGCAAGTACCGTCAAGCTCTCTGGGGTGGAGAGCCAGCCCAGCAAGGCTTCGAGAACGTATGTATCTGTCCTCTCCACATCAATGCTGATCCGCCGGCATCCGATGTGCTGGCACACATAGTTGTTGCGCGGCCTCCCGTTCTTGCGAGGAACCACATTGTGCACCCGAGCGAGGAAGCGGCCGCAGAACCCGCACCGAGCGATGAAGGACAGCAGCCATTTCGGGTGACTGTGGTTGTCCTTCTCGACGTACCGAGTTCGTCGTGCCCGGTCGGCGAGAACACGGTTGACCTTCTCCCATTTTTCGACCGGGATGATCGCAGGCCAGTCGGCCTCACCGATCACCTCACCTTGGTACTTGCGCAAGCCCGCGATCGTGGGGCTCCGGATGATCTGCACGAGGGTCGCATTCATCCAGCCGCGCGTCTTGTCACTCAACGGTTTCATCGGTGTTGGGATGTCCTCACGGTTCAGACGCGTGATGATCCGGTTCACCGGTACTCCGTGAAGAATCTCATCGACTGCTGTCGTGATGACCGCAGCCTTCTCCGGGTCGACTTCTTGTCGCAGCAGAGCGCCCGTGTTTTCGTCGTACACCCTGCGGTAGCCGTAGGGGAGTCGTCCGTGTGGCCGACCCTTCTGCGCGTTCAGCCGGACCGTGCGAAGCTGCCGCTCCCGGATAACCGCCGCGTCCTTCTCCGCAGTCAGGAACTCGAGTCCCATCATGAAGGCGTCGTCACTGCGCGCGAAGTCATACACCCGACCCTTGGTCAAGTAGAGAACACCCGCTGCCTGACACGCAGCGCGGAGTTGAATGTAAGCCGCGAGTTCGCGTCCGGCACGAGACGGCTCCCAGGTCACAAAGGCTGCATACTGCTTGGATGCGATGAGTTGCAAGGCCTCCTCAAAGCCTTCACGCTCCCGAGTGCGCCACTGCGATGCGGAGCGGTTTGCATCGGTAATGACTCTGGCGACCCTCCACCCCTGCTGCTCGCACCAGGAACGGCAGTCCGTCTCCTGGTCACTCGTGGACCGCATCAAATAGTGACGATCCATCGAGGCGCGGGTATAGATCAGCGCGTCGGTCCCTGATTCGGACGGGCGGGTGATTGCATTGGCGTCCATAGTGGGCAGGTACTCCTTCTATATCTGCCTCTGAGATGCTGGGTGAGCCGACCAACGACCTCGACACCGACATGCTCGCAGCCATGGAAGACGTGCTCGACTCGTGGGGCGGCTGCCTCATCGTCGTCAGCCACGACCGCTACCTGATCGAGCGCGTCACCGACCAGCAGTATGCGGTGATCGGCGGCGAGCTGCGGCACCTGCCCGGCGGCGTCGAAGAGTACCTGCGACGCAGCCGCGAGCGAGATGCGGCAACTGCGGCCGAGGCGTCAGGCAAGCCCCAGGTCTCGGCAGCTCAGCAGAAGCGCGCGGCCCTCGGCGGTGCCGAGCTGCGAGCGCTCGAGAAGGAGTTCTCGGCAGTCGATCGCAAGCTCGCGAAGACGACCGACGCTCGCGCGAAGCTCATGACCAAGTTCGAGACGCACGATCAGAGCGACTTCGACGGGCTGCTCGAGCTGCAGCAGGAGCTCGCCGACACCGATGCACAGATCGCCGGACTCGAAGAGCGGTGGCTCGAGCTGTCAGAGCAGGTCGGCTGAGCGTGTCGGGCGTGTACGTCAAGATCTGCGGGCTGCGATCGGCGGCGGATGCGCGAGTGGCAGTCGAAGCGGCAGCGGATGCGGTGGGCATCGTGCTCAGCAGCACCAGTCCGCGTGCGGCCACCGATGCCGAAGCGCTCGACGTGATCGGCGCGTCCGCCTCTGCAGACTCCGTTCTCGTCGTGCACGACCTGTCGATCGACGACGCCATCGCGGCGGTGGAGCGGCTTGGAGCTGACGTGCTGCAGCTGCACGGGTACAGCGATGACGACGTGCGCAGGGCCGTTGCCGCGCTGCCGCGGGTCTGGCGGGCTGCGGCGGGAGAATCGGCCGCTGCCGGCAGTCTTGGCGAGGAAGCGCTCCTGCTCGACTCGGCCGTGCCGGGCTCGGGAGAGCGATGGGATCTGGGCGCGCTCGAGACTCCCGAGGGCCGGTGGCTGCTCGCTGGCGGGCTGTCGCCCGACAATGTCGCTCAGGCGGTGGCGGATGCGCGGCCCTGGGGCGTCGACGTCTCGAGCGGTGTCGAGTCATCGCGGGGTGTGAAGAGCCAGGAGCTGATCAGGGCGTTCGTCGTAGCTGCCAAGTCGGCCTGAGGGGCTTGGCTGCGGGAGCATCTGCCCAACTGCTTGTTCTCAGGCAGATGTGGTCAGCCGCGTCCAGCACGAATCGCAGTGACCGCGGCGAGGTCGTCGGGAATGTCGTTGACGACTGCCACCCAGATGATCCGCCAGTCGATCGTGTTGCCGTAGCTGTGGCCGACTTTGTCGCGTGTGCGAGAGAGCGCCCGCCAGCGGACATCCGGATGCGCGGCTCGGTACTCGTCGGGCAGGTCTTTGACCGCATTGCCCACTTGGATGAGCGCCGCATAGGCGGCATAGCGGTAGACGAAGTCAGAGCCGAAGAAGGCGTCTTCACCGCGGGCGGCGACCGAGACGCACTCCTGCAGATGCAGCTCGATCGCTGCGAGGTTGGCATCGATTCGAGCTTCGCGTTCAGCGGTGCTCATGCTGCTGAAGTCGGAAGTTCGAGGTCGCGTGCATGCTCGCGAATCTCGTCGGTGGCCGAGGGCTCCGAGATGATGTCGACAGGCACTCCGAGCAGGTCGGAGAGTGCGTCTTCCATCTCGACCAGTGAGTAGAAGGATGTGCCGGGGGAGAGGTCGACGACCAAGTCAAGGTCTGACCCAGGAGTGTCGATGCCCTTCGCCGTCGATCCGAAGACCCGCAGCCGTTCGGCGCCGAATTTGCGCGCGAGCTCGCTGACAGCGCTCTCGTTGCCTGCAAGGGCATCGGAGGGCCGAGGGCGCATCGCCTCGAGCAGACGCGCGAGGACTTCAGGAGACGGCACTTTGGCCCCTGACTCGTACGCCGCGATGTTGGGGCGCGCGGTGCCGGCCCTCGCAGCGAGCTCAGCCTGCGTCAGGCCCGCAGCCTGCCGGCGTGCTCTCAGATCGCTCATGTATACGAGTATACGCGCTGGCTTCTCTGCGCGCGCAACTGCTTGTTTCTGGTCGCTTTCTGTCGAACTGCTTGCCAACCGCAAGCATTTGGGCAGATCCAAGCATTTCGGCAGATCAGCGCGCCGCAATGCAACTGTCCACAGAAGCACAGTGCACAGAGATTCTGGTCTTTCCAGCGCGATGCGAGTGTGCTGAGTGGATGGCCGCACAGCACTCCGAAGCCGCGAAATTCCTTGGTCAGCGCATCAGAGAACAGCGTCGGGCACGCGGCTGCACCCTCGAAGACCTGGGTGAGCTGGCCGAACTGGCCTGGACCAACATCGCCAAGATCGAGCGCGGCGAAGTCAGCCCGAGCATTGAGACCGTCGTGCGCATCTCAACGGCTCTGAACCTCGACCCGAGCGTGCTGGTCAAAGACATGCACGCCGACATGTACCCGGGCCGCACGCACAAGTTCACGGCGAAAGACCTCACTCGGGCTCGCATGAGCCGGGGCTGAGTCAGAGCACGGCCCGCCACACGTAGGGGCCGTCGCCGGATTCACGCAGCCAGGTCACCTGCAGGGCTGCGGCAGGCGAGTGGGCGAGGGTGCCCGCTGGGAACCTCACGCAGTGCCGCGGCGGCATCTCGCCCGGTGCGACCGGTGCCATGAGGTCATTCGAGACGACGTCGATGTTCACCCACGGCAGCCATTCGTCGGAGGCGTTCGTGAGCTCGATGGTGTCGCCAGAGATGTCGACTGTGAACGGAATCCGGTACGGCGAGTGCTGAGTCATGCCCGAAAACTAGAGGCGGCCACTGACGCGGGAGAGGTGGTGTGGACAACTGTTTCTGTGGAGAGCGTGAGACCGTGTCAGTGGTGGCTTCTACTGTGAGCATCATGAAGAAGATCACTCTTGCACTTGCACTGTCCACCACGATCGCGCTACTGGCCACCGGCTGCGTGTTCACTCCTTCCGGAGTACCCGAAGACACCACCGAAACAACCATTGCCGTTGCAACACCCAGCGAGACCGAAGCGGTCGAAGAGGCGAATGTCGTCGAAGAAGCAGACGAGACCGAAGCTGTCGAAGAGGCTGAAGCCGATTCCGATCTCACGCTCGCGCAGCAGAACGCCATCGGTCAGGCTGAGTCCTATCTCAGCTTCACTGCGTTTTCGCGTGAAGGCCTGATTGAGCAGCTCGAGTACGAGGGGTACTCGAATGCAGACGCCACATTCGCTGTGGACGCGATCAACGTCGACTGGAACGAACAGGCGGCGCTTCAGGCCGAGCAGTACCTCGAGCTCATGTCGTTCTCACGCCAGGGCCTGATCGACCAGCTCCTCTACGAGGGCTTCACCCAGGAGCAGGCCGAATACGGGGCCAGCGCCGTCGGCTACTGACGAGACAGCTGTCTGAGCAGTGCGATCGCGACTCGATCCGCTGCCCAGACAGCCACTCCGACAAGCGCGGGCAGCCAGAGCCCTGCTGCCCAGAGCGCAGCGGCGACACCAAAGAACAGCACTGCCTCGATCACGAGCTGCCACACGGCACCCACTGTGAAGTGGGCCTTGGGCGAGAGCAACAGGCCCCACACCACAGCCAGTGCAATGACGGCAGCGATCGCAGTGACGACGCCGACCCATCCGCCGATCAGACGCCAGGCGGCGACTGCCGCACCCGTCAGCAGCGCCAGCTCAAGCAGAAAGCGCACCGTGAGCGCCAAGCCGAGCGCGCCCGAGAGGCTCTCGTGCGGGTCTCGGCTGCTCACGGTGGTGTCAGCCGACGAGCGCCGGCAGGGTCTCGATGTCGATCACGAATCTGAACCGCACATCCGACGCCAGCACGCGGTCCCAGGCCTCGTTGATCTGGTCGGCTGCCACGATCTCAACCTCGGGAGCGATGCCGTGCTCGGCACAGAAGTCGAGCATCTCCTGCGTCTCGGGGATGCCGCCGATCGTTGAGGCTGACAGCGACCGGCGCTGTCCCTGCAGGGCGAACTCCGAGATGGTGATCGGCTCCGCGGATGCAGCGAGCGTCACGAGCGTGCCGTCGAGTGCCAGCAGCTCCAGGTACTGGTCAAGCGCCAGATTCTGGCTGATCGTGTTCAGGATGAGGTCGAATGATCCGGCGAGGTCGGTGAACGTCGCCTCGTCGCTCGTGGCGAAGTAGTGGTCGGCGCCGAGCTGCAGGCCGTCGTCGCGCTTGCTCAGCGTGCGCGAGAGCACTGTCACCTCGGCGCCCATGGCGTGCGCGAGCTTGACGGCCATGTGGCCGAGGCCGCCGAGTCCGACGATCGCAACGCGGGTGCCGGGGCCGGCGTTCCAGCGGCGCAGCGGCGAGTACGTCGTGATGCCGGCGCACAGCAGCGGCGCAGCCTTCTCGAAGGGAATCGACTCGGGCACCCGCAGCACGAAGTCGGCGTCGACGACTACCTGGGTCGCGTAGCCGCCCTGCGTGATCGTGCCGTCGCGGTCGACTTCGGCGTAGGTTCCGGTCTTGCCGTTCAGGCAGTACTGCTCGGCGCCCGCAACGCAGTTGGCGCATTCGCGGCACGAGTTGACGAGGCATCCGACTCCGACGCGGTCGCCGACTGCATGCTTCGTCACGGCCGATCCGACCGCAGCGACGGTTCCGGCGATCTCGTGGCCGACCACCAGCGGATACACCGTCGGACCCCAGTCGCCCCGCACGGTGTGGATGTCAGAGTGGCAGATGCCCGACCAGCGGATGTCGATCAGCACGTCGTTCGGGCCGACGTCACGGCGCCAGACCGTGCCGGCCTCAAGCGGTGCGTCAACGGAAGTTGCGATGTATGCGGGCACGTTGCTCATGGTGCTCAGCGTACTGCCGCGCACCTCGGGTCGCGAGCCGTCAGTCGATCAGCGAGAGCAGCATCCGATGCAGGCGGTCGACGCCCGTGATCTCGGGATGAAACGCCGCTGCCAAGACTCGCGCCTGCTGCACAGCAACCGGGCGAGAGTCGTGCGTCGCCAGCACCCGCGCATCCGCCCCGACGTGCTCGATGATCGGGGCGCGAATGAACGCGACGTGCATCGAGGCAGTGTCGAGCTCGACGTCGGCCTCGAACGACGCCAGCTGGCCGCCATAGCCGTTTCGCCGCACGGTCACGTCGAGTCCGCCGATGCGATCGAAGCCGTCGAGGGCTCCCGCGTCGACGACTCGCTCGGCCAGCAGGATCAGCCCCGCGCAGGTGCCGAGCACCGGCATGCCCGCATCGATGCAACCGCGAACCGCAGGCAGCAGATCGACTCGGGCGGCCATCCGGGCAACGGCGCTGCTCTCACCGCCCGGCACGACCAGCGCGTCGAGCCCGTCGAGCTGCTCGGGTCGCCGCACGAGCACCGGCTCGGCGCCGAGGGCGGAGAGCATCGAGGCGTGCTCCGACACGGCGCCCTGCAGCGCGAGGACGCCGATGCGCCGTGTCGGATGCGCGCCTGCAGTCACCAGCCGCGCTCTGCGAGGCGGTGGGGTGCGGGCAGGTCTGACACGTTGATGCCGACCATGGCTTCGCCGAGGCCGCGCGAGGCCTTGGCGATCTCGGCAGCGTCTTCGAAGTGCGTCGTGGCGTGCACGATCGCGCGAGCGCGTGCTTCGGGGTTGCCCGACTTGAAGATGCCCGAGCCGACGAACACGCCGTCTGCTCCGAGCTGCATCATCATCGCGGCATCAGCGGGCGTCGCGACGCCGCCGGCGACGAACATCACGACCGGCAGCTCGCCGTCGCGGGCGACCTGGGCGACGAGCTCGTACGGCGCCTGCAGCTCCTTCGCCGCAACGAAGAGCTCGTCGGCCGACAGCACGCCGAGCCGGGCGATCTCGCCCTTGATCGTGCGAATGTGCTTCATCGCCTCAGAGACGTCGCCGGTGCCGGCCTCGCCCTTCGAGCGGATCATCGAAGCACCCTCGGTGATGCGTCGCAGCGCCTCGCCGAGGTTCGTAGCACCGCACACGAACGGCACGTCGAACGTGCTCTTGTCGATGTGGTTGACGTAGTCGGCGGGCGAGAGCACCTCGGACTCGTCGATGTAGTCGACGCCGAGCGACTGCAGTACCTGCGCCTCGACGAAGTGGCCGATGCGGGCCTTCGCCATGACCGGAATCGACACGGTCGAGATGATGTCGTCGATGAGGTCGGGGTCGCTCATCCGCGCCACGCCGCCCTGCGCGCGGATGTCGGCGGGAACGCGCTCGAGCGCCATGACGGCGACGGCTCCGGCATCCTCGGCGATGCGCGCCTGCTCGGCTGTGACGACGTCCATGATCACGCCGCCCTTCAGCATGCGGGCGAGTCCGGTGTTGACGCGTTCTGTTGGCACTGGTTCTCCTGATAGTCACTCGAATGCGGCTGCTCTGCCGCCAGACTTCCAGCATCTGACGCCCACTGGACTATGACAAGTGCCAGTAGGCAAGACTTTCACTAGACCAGTTGCGTAGACTGAGCCGCGTGATCCCGATCGTGCTCGACCGCGCATCCGCGGCCCCGCTCGCCGCTCAGCTGGCTGCCTCTGTGCGCGAGTTCGTGACGACCGGCGGCCTCGCAGCAGGCCAGGCCATGCCCTCGACGCGTGCGCTGGCGGCGCAGCTCGGCGTCTCGCGCGGCACCGTCGTCGCCGCCTACGACCAGCTTGCCTCAGAGGGGTACCTCGTCAGCACTCCCGGCGGCACGACCAGAATCCACCCGGATGCGCGCCCGCACAAGCCGCTGATGGCCGGCCCGCGCATCCGCCGATCGGCACCGCCCGAGCCCCGCAGGGCCGCGGCGATCGACCTCACTCCAGACCGGCGTCCGAGCGCCGCGATCGACGACCCCGCCTGGCGCGAGGCATGGCGAAGGGCCTCTGCAGAGCCCACGCCGAAGGGCGATCGCCAGGGCCTCGTCGAGCTGCGCACGGCCATCGCCGAGCACCTGCAGCTGCTGCGCGCCATGCGCGTCGACCCCAGAGACGTGATCGTCACGTCGGGTGCCCGCGACGGGCTCTCGCTCGTGCTCGCGGCCCTCGGCGACACAGCGATGCCGGTTGCCGTCGAGTCGCCCGGGTATCCGGGGCTGCGGCGCGTGCTGCACAGGCGCGGCGTCGAGCTGCGCGATGCCCCTGTCGATGCCGACGGCGTCATCGCCGAGCGGATTCCAGCGGATGCGCGGGCCGTGCTCGTCACGCCCAACCACCTGTTTCCGGCGGGCACGCACATGCCCGCCGCCCGACGAATCGAGCTGCTGCGCCATGCGAGCGAGCACGGGCAGATCGTGATCGAGGACGACTTCGACAGCGACTACCGCCACATCGGAGCCCCCATGCCGACGCTGCGCGACCTCGACGCAGACGCCGTGCTGCACCTCGGCACCTTCAGCCAGGTGCTCACGGCTTCGGCGGGCATCGGGTACGTCATCGCGCCTCCGCGCCACCGCGCCCTGCTGGCCGATGCCCGCGCAGATCTCGGAGCCGGCCCGCCGCTCGTGGCGCAGCGCGCCGTCGCGTCATTCCTCGAGTCGGGAGGCCTCAGGCGGCACATCACGCGCAGACGGCGCGAGCTGCTCAGGCGGCGGCGCACCCTGCTCGACGGGCTGGCCGACTGGCAGGTCGAGATGGTGTCGGGCGCCCACGCCCTCGTGGTGCTCGGCTCAACCGCAGAGGCCGAGCGAGCAGAAGCCGGATGCGCGGCACGCGGAGTCGCGGTCGGTCGCCTCAGTCAGTACTGGGCAGGTTCGCAGTGGGCAGATTCGAAAGGGGCCGCCGTCGCCGATGGCACCGAGGCAGCGCACGGCATCGTGCTCAACTGCGCCGAT
>JBQGOU010000039.1:4265-15462 GCA_052086865.1 Cellulomonadaceae bacterium | reverse complement strand
TCAGATTCGGGGCAGCCTCAGCCTTTGCCATCGTGCTGTTCTGCTACGTGTTCCTCATCGTGTTCGCCTTCGTCGGGCTCCTGGGCGCCGACGTCGTCGGAGGGGACAAGGCCGCCAGGAAACCCCGCCGCCAACGGCGCAGGACTCCCGAAGGAGCGACCTCATGACCACCGTGCCGACCACCGCACCCGCGCTGTCCGCTCCCGCGCGCACAGTCCGGCCCGACCGCCAGACCGGGCTCTGGCCACGGCTTGCCACCTACGCCGGCGTCGCCGTGATCGTGATCTGGTGCCTCGCGCCCTTCTACTGGATGATCGTCTCCAGCCTGCGCAAGGCCTCGGACATCTTCAGCTCCTCGGCCATTCCGGCGCCGGTCTCGCTCGAGAACTACGTTGCCGTCTTCGACCCGTCGCGCAACTTCGGCCGCTCGATCATCAACAGCGTCATCGTCGCCGGAACCACAACCGTCCTCGCGCTGGTGATCGCGATCGCCACGTCCTACGCCCTGGCCCGGCTGCAGTTCCCCGCCAAGCGCTTCGTCCTGACGATCGTCATCGCGACCTCGATGTTCCCGATCGTGGCGATTATCGTGCCACTGCTGAAGCTGTTCACCTCCTGGGGCTGGATCAACACCTACCAGGCGATGATCCTGCCGAGCCTGTCCTTCGCCCTGCCGCTCGCGGTGTGGAACCTGACGACCTTCTTCCGGCAGATGCCCGAGGAGCTCGAGCACGCAGCCATGATCGACGGCTGCACCCGGGGACAGGCGTTCCGGATGATCATCCTGCCGCTCGCGGCACCCGGGGTGTTCACGACGGCGATCATCGTGTTCGTCGCGGCCTGGAACGAGTTCCTCATCGCGCTGACGATGGTGAACGACCCGAAGATGCAAACGGCTCCGGTGGCGATCTCGAAGTTTGTGGGGGCGACCCAGTTCGAACAACCCTTCGGCAGCCAGATGGCCGCCGGGGTGGTCGTGACCATCCCGCTGGTGATCCTGGTGCTCATCTTCCAGCGTCGCGTGGTGGCCGGTCTCGCCGCCGGCGGCGTGAAGTCCTGACCGTCCATCTCCTCGAAGGAAACCGTGCCGTGACCGAGCGTGCCGCCCACACCTCCCCGCTGCGCCCCGATACGGACTGGTGGAAACGTGCTGTCGTCTACCAGGTCTATCCGCGCTCGTTCGCCGACTCGGATGGCGACGGCGTGGGCGACGTGCGCGGCATCATCGGACACCTCGACTACCTGGCCGAGCTGGGGGTGGACGTGCTGTGGCTGTCCCCGATCTACCGGTCGCCGCAGGACGACAACGGCTATGACATCAGCGACTACCAGGACATCGACCCCGGCTTCGGGACGCTGGCCGACGTCGACGAGCTGATCGCCCAGGCTCACGCCCGGGGCATCCGGATCGTCATGGACCTGGTGGTCAACCACACCCGCGACGAGCACCCCTGGTTCGTCGAGTCGGGGTCCCGCCGGGAGACCCCCAGACGCGACGGGAACTGGTGGCGCCCGGCTCGTGCAGGGCACGAGCCGGGCGCACCGGGGGCGGAGCCGACCGACTGGCAGTCGTACTTCTCCGGCCCGGCCTGGCAGTACGACGAGGCCACCGGGGAGTACTACCTGCGCCTGTTCTCACGCAAGCAGCCGGACCTGAACTGGGAGAACCCCGAGGTCCGCGACGCCGTGTACACGATGATGCGCTGGTGGCTCGGCCGAGGCGTCGACGGTTTTCGCATGGACGTCATCAACATGCTGTCCAAGCCGGTTTCAGCGGACGGCACCCTGCCCGATGCCACTGTGGGTCCCGATGTGGACCCGCTGCTGAATGCCCCCTGGCTGAACGGGCCACGGATCCACGAGTTCCTGCAGGAGATGCACCGCGAGGTGCTAGCGGACCGCAATCTGATCACCGTGGGTGAGACGCCGGGGGCCACCGTCTCCGACGCCATCGCGTACTCGGACCCGGCGCGGCACGAGATCGACATGGTCTTCACCTTCGAGCACATGACGCTCGACAACCAGCCGGGCCGGATCAAGTGGGACCTGGCCCCGCTGCACCTGCCCGATCTCAAGGCGAACCTGAGCGCCTGGCAGTATGCCCTGGCCAGGACGGGGTGGAACTCGCTGTACTGGAACAACCACGACCAGCCCCGCATCGTGTCCCGCTGGGGAGACGATGGCGAGCACCGCGTGGCGAGCGCCAAGGCGTGGGGCACCGTGCTGCACCTGCTGCGCGGCACGCCGTACGTGTATCAGGGCGAAGAGATCGGGATGACGAACGCCCACTACACAAGCGTCGAGCAGTACCAGGACATCGAGTCACGGAACTGGGCCGCCCAGGCGCTGGCGCAGGGCGTCGAACGCGATTCCGTGATCGAGTCGCTGGCCACCAAGTCCCGCGACAACGCCCGCACCCCGATGCAGTGGGACGACGGGCCGCAGGCCGGATTCACCACCGGCGAGCCCTGGCTGCCCGTGAACCCGAACCACACGGCCATCAACGCGGCTGCCGCCGTGACGGACCCGAACTCCGTGTTCCACCACTACCGGCGCCTGATCGCCCTGCGCAAGGCCGACGACGTCGTGGTGAATGGCGACTTCACGCTGCTTGCTCCCGACCACGAGCAGGTCTTCGCCTACGTTCGCACGTTCGGCGCCGCGCGGCTGCTCGTCATCGCGAACCTGTCCGGATGCCCGGCCACGCTCGATCTCGGTGATCGGGGCGATCTGCTGAACGGCGAGGTCGTCATCGACTCTCTTGCGGACGAGGTTCCGCGAGGACCCGAGCTCGCGCTTGCGCCGTGGCGGTCGTTCGTCGTGCGCTCGGTCGTCTCGCGGTAGGTCGGAAGGGCGGCTGCGTCTGACCACAGATTTTCATTGCGGTCCCCTATTCACATTCTGTGGATAGGTCGGTGGATAACCCGCACGGCTTTCTGCGTTGCACACAGCCCCCCCACCTCATTCCTTCCCGCATGCAATGCGTGTCAGTGGCTCCGTCTAGAGTGAAATCATCGAAGAAAGCAGCGAGAGCCGCGGCCGGTGCACTCGATCATCGGGCCCGCGGCACGGCCGCCGGAAAGGAGCGCAACGATGAGCACCTCAACACATCGGTGTGCGCCCGCCGACGACCCCCTGGGTGAGCGCACGTCCAGGTCCGCCGGCGCCCCCGCCTCGCCGTCCGTGCCCGCTCCAGCCGCCCCGGGCTCCGAGGCCGTGTCGGTCTCGCGGGTGCGCACGCTCGTCGCGGAGCTGGCCGCCGCTGTCGAGGGCGCGGGCACCGCGGAACCTCGGGCGATGCTCGACGAGGTCGATCGCGCGATCAACCGGATGACGACCCTGCGGGGCAGGCTCCTGCTGGCCGAGCGGAAACAGGAGTCGTGGCGGGCGGCGGGCTATCCGAGCTTCGAAGCCTGGCGCGCGGCGCAGAGCCGCACCGGTCAGCGCAGCGCGCGCGAGCAGGTGGGCCTGGCCGAGACCCTCGAGGCCGCGCCGGTAGCGGAGCGCGACGTCAGCACGGGACGGCTCAGTGTCGAGCACGCATCGGTCCTCGCCCGGATCCGACGGCGGGTACCGGATCTGTGCGACGCGGACCTCGCGCGCGGGGAGGACAGCGACCTGCTGCGCTCGGCGCGCCTCACCGACGCCACCGCCTTCTCACGATCCGCAGACCGGTGGGTCGCCGAACAGGAGCCGCGCCGTCACGACGCCGAGCACCAAGGGGCGCAGGAGCGCCGCTTCCTCCATATCAGCCCGACGCCGGACGGGACGCACATCAAGGGGCTCCTGGATCCGCTCGCCGGCCACACCCTCATACTCGCGCTCGAGGCGGCCACACCGCGACCGGGCGCCGAGGACGACCGTGAGCCCGGGCAGCGGCGGGCCGACGCACTCGTCAGCCTGGCCGAGACTGCGCTCAACGGCGGTAAGCACAAGGCCGGCGCGAACGTCCGCCCACACCTCTCGCTCGTCATGTCGCCCGAGACTCTCGCGGCGCTGCGCACCCAACCACAGCTGCAGCCGCGTGTTCCGGCCTCGGCCGCGGTCAGATACAGGTCCACCGGTGCTGGGGCTGGCAGTGCTGGGGCTGGCAGTGCTGGGGCTGGCAGTGCTGGGGCTGGCGGCGATGGAGCTGACAGCCCTCCTGCAGGGACGTGCGCCGGCGGCTCGGCCCGGTTCCAGCGAATCGCATCGTTTGCGCCTGCCACTCTGGAGGACGGAACGCCTGTCCCGATGAGCGAGGTCGCCCGCATCCTGTGCGACTGCGAGATCACGCGGATCGCGATGACCGCGGACGGCACGGTCACCGACCTGGGACGGTCCACTCGCCTGTTCACGGGCGAGCAGCGACGGGCGATCATCGCCCGCGACGGGTGGTGCCAGGGCCCGGACTGCGACGCGAATGCGCGATGGTGCGAGATCCACCACATCGCATGGTGGGAAAGAGACGGCGGGTCAACCTCCATCCCGAACGGAATCCTGCTGTGCAGATTTCACCATCAGCAGGTCCATCGTGGGAATCTCATGATCGACCCGGTGACCCATTCGGTGACCAGCACGACGAGGGTTGTGGGCGCCCATGGCAAAGGTGTGGGTCGCAGAGCTTCTCAGGCCGGGAATCCTGGCCGGGGAGATCCGCAAGGCGCGAATACTGACCGAGTCGAGCCGCAGAACGAGGGGCTCAGCCGCGGTGCTCTGCGAGTCGCGGATCCGGGCCGCAGTGATCCGGACGGCGGAGAGCCCCGATCCGCAGACGCACACCATGTGACGAGTCAGGGCGCCTCACTGCCCTCTCCCCGCCCTGGCGGGAGCGCGCCCGCTGCCTCGTGGGAGGTCGTGGCGAGCGTTCGGCAGGAGCAATCGCCCGGAGAAGTCGGCCCAGCGAGTCCCAGACGCGGTCATCCGGCCGACGACCTGTGGACGGCCGCGGGCGCGGACCCGCCGGCCGAGGCCCGGTGGAAGCGGAACGCGCGAGCGGGCTGAGCCACGCGAGATAGCCACCAAGCGCGCGAGCGGGCTGAGCCACGCGAGATAGCCTCAGTGGATGCTCGACGATCGTCAGAACCGCGCCCAGGTAACAAGCCCTGGCCCATGCGCCGCATTGCTCGAGCCCGAGGAGTGGCAGCCGCTCGCGACTGCGCACGCCGAACGAGCCGATGCGCTCACCGCCGGGTGGACGACACGCCGGGCCGCAGGCGAGAAGCACGCCGTCGAGGATTTCCTGTTCACCTACTACCAGACCCGGCCCGGCCAGCTACGGCGCTGGCACCCAGGGGTCGGGATCGAGCTGGCGATTGCGCCAGAGACCGAGCTGGCGACGGGACCCGAGGACGACCGTCGGACCTGGCGCTGGTACCGAACCACGACGCGAGGCGTAGTGCTCGACGCCGAGGGGCTGCTCACCGAACGCCAGGACACCGTGCGCTACGTGCGCGACCTGCTCACCCGAACCGCCATGCGGCCCACGAACGTGGGCTGCTTCGGCCTGCACGAGTGGGCGATGGTCTACCAGCGCGGGGACGACGCACGGCACCCCCTCCCGCTGCGGCTCGGTGCTCGCGGCACCGACGCCGTCGTCGAGTCGCAGCAGATCCGCTGCTCGCACTTCGACGCCTTCCGGTTCTTCACCCCCGAGGCGAGGCCGCGGAACGCGCTCCAGCCGACGCGCGAGACCCAGCCCGACCTCGAGCAGCCCGGCTGCCTGCACGCCACCATGGACCTGTACAAGTGGGTGACCAAGCTCGGCCCCGCGGCGCCCGGCGAGCTCGTGCTGGACTGCTTCGCGCTCGCGATGAACGTCCGCCGGCTCGACATGCAGGCCTCGCCCTACGACGTGTCGCGCTTCGGCCTGCCCGCCGTCACCATCGAGACCCCCGAAGGACGCAGCGAGTACAGCCGCCGGCAGCGCCGCTTCGCCGAACGAGCTGCGCCTCTGCGGGAGCAGATCGTCGCAGTGTGCAACGCGCTGCTCGGGGCCGGTCACGTCGACCATGGCGACGCCGGAGAGCCAGACACCCGAAGGCGAGAGGCCAGGGAGCGCGAGGACGTCGAGCGCGGCGCGGAATGAGTGCCGTGCACCGGGAGACGAGCAACGGCCCCCTCGAGGAGGACGGCGACTACGAGAACCTTGCGTTCGAGGGTCTCGACCTGACGGGGCAGAACGCCGAGCACTCCCGCTTCGAGGGCTGCCTGCTGGCCCGATGCGACCTCGCCGAGGTCGCGCTCGAGCACGCCCAGCTCATCGACACGATGCTCGACGAGGTCCGCGCGAGCGAGGTGCACGCGGCGTCGTCGGCATGGCGCGACTGCACGGTCCGTGACGTGCGCATCGGCGCACTGCAGGCCTACGACACCGAACTGGTCCGCGTGACGATCCGCGGCGGGAAGATCGACTACCTCAACCTCCGCGGCGCACGGATCTCGCGGCTCAGGCTCGACGGCTGCACCCTGGGCGACCTCGACCTTGGGCAGGCCCAGGTGCGCGAGCTCGAGACCACGGACTGCACGATCGGCCGGCTCGACGTGCGCGGGGCACGGCTCACGACCGTCGACCTCCGCGGTGCCCGGCTGCGTGGCGTCGACGGGCTGACGGGGCTCGCGGGCGCCACCATCGGCGCCGAGCAGCTGATCGAGCTCGCCCCGCTGCTCGCGGCGCATCTGAAGATCGCGGTCGACTGAGAATCGCGGTCGACTCAAGACCGCAGTCGCCGAAGGGCCGGAGCACCCCACGCGCCCGCGCGGAGCACGCGCGCAGGCCGGGGCGCACGACGACGCCGCTCGTGCCAGGCTGAGACCATGCGGACACTCGAGCTTCCCGGAACCGACATCGTCGCCTCGAACATCATCCTGGGGCTGATGCGCATCCAGGAGAAGTCGGACGAGGAGATCCGCGACCTGGTGCGCACCGCGCGGGACAACGGCGTGACCTACTTCGACCACGCGGACATCTACGGCTCGTCGGTGCACGGATGCGAGGCGCGCTTTGGCGAGGCCCTCGACCTCACCCCTGCCGAACGCGCCGAGGTGACGATCCAGACCAAATGCGGAATCCGGGACGGGTACTTCGACTTCTCCCGCGAGCACATCGTCGAGGCCGTCGAGGGCTCGCTCGAGGCCCTGCGCACCGACTACATCGACGTGCTGCTGCTACACCGACCCGACACGCTTGTGGAGCCGGACGAGGTCGCCCGTGCGTTCGGCGAGCTGCACGCGGCCGGGAAGGTGCTCCACTTCGGTGTCTCGAACCACACCCCGGGCCAGATCGAACTCCTGAAGAGGTCAGTGACCCAGCCGCTCGTGGTGAACCAGCTGCAGCTGAGCATCACCCACGCGCCGCTGATCGCCCAGGGTATGGCCGCCAACATGACCGAAAGCGAGCAGTCGGTCGACCGGGATGGCGGGATTCTCGACTACTGCCGCCTGAACGACGTGACGATTCAGGCGTGGTCCCCGTTCCAGAAGGGGTTCTTCGACGGCGTGTTCCTGGGCGACAGCGACTACCCCGAGCTCAATCGAGTCATCGACCGGCTCGCCGCGAAGTACGGTGTGACGCCGATCGCGATCGCGACGGCGTGGATCACGCGCCACCCGGCCACCATGCAGGTCGTCCTGGGCACCACGAACACCACGCGAGTCGCCGACGCCTGCGCCGGGTCCGAAATCCCGCTCACCCGCGCCGAGTGGTACGAGCTGTTCCGCGCGGGCGGGCACATCGTGCCCTGACCGGCCACGTCCCGGACGGCCGTCAGCCGCTGGCCGGCAGCCCCGTGCGAGTGACCACACCCCGCGACCGGCGGCGACCCGGTGACGCGAAGCTGGCGAAAGGGCGACGATGCAGCCCGCATCCGGCTAGCGGCCTGCCGTACCGTTCTCCCGTGACTGCAGACTCGGCCGGGGCCGCCGGAGGTGACGAGCCGACCGACGCCGTGCTGCAGGAACGCACCGTCGTCCAGCTGATCGTGCACGCCGGCACGAGCGGAACGCCGGACAACCCGTACGGGCCGCATGGGCCGTACGGGCCGGTCAGCCTGGACGTCGTGACGGCGGCACTGCGCGCACGCCGGATCGTCGCGGCGGCCGGACCGGGTGCCCGCATCGGGCTGCCCGAGACGGTCGTGGCGCTCGTGGTGACGGACGGTGCCGGACGCGTGCTCGTCGAGGCCGACGGGGCCCTGTTCCCAGGCCAGGAGATCGAGGCGCTGGTCCCCGGGCTCGCACACACCCTCGGCGCCACCATCGTCGTGGACAGCGAGCGCTCCGTCCTGCCCGACGGCAGCCAGATACCGCTCGACGAGGACGCCATGACGCACACCCTCGGTCCATCCCGCACCCGGGCCGTGTACGCAATGCGGCTCGCGCCCGAGACCACCTCGTCGATGCACGCGCTGGCGGGCCTCGCGGCGAGCTCGGTGGAGTACGCCGTCGTGGGCGACTGGGCGGTGGCCGCAACGCCCGTCGGCACCGCGCAGGCCGTGTCCCCGGCGCTGGCCCGCAGGGAGCACCCCTTCGCCGCGCTGGTGCGCGACGGCCAGATGCGTCGCGTCGTGTGGCATCCGCGTCCGGGTGCCACACACGTGGTGGAGATCGTCGCCCGGCCCGATCTCGAGCGTGTGCTTCCCGGTCCGGAGCACGGCGAGGCGGCGCGACTGGGCGGACTGCTGGCCAGGGGGCGCGTCACTGTCCACAGCCCCGGCGCCGGCGCCGAACAGGACGAGCCCCGTGCCGACCGCCTGCGTACCATCGACGGGGACTTCTTCGAGTCGGTCGCCCGGGAGCTCGACCTCCCCGAGGAGGCCGCACGCGAGGCGGAGCGGGACCCCGAACCGCTGCTCGACCTCCCCGGGACGCGGCACATCGAGCGACCACGCGGCCTGGCCTCGGCCGTGGGCACCGGGCTCTCCGCGATGATCCTCGAGGAGCCGCGCGGCACCGGCTGGTACCAGCGCTACCGCCGTTTCATGTGGCACCACCTCGCCGTGCTGGTCGCCCTGTCCCTGACCGAGATCGCCGCGGGAGCGGCGCTCGTGGCGTGGCAGCTCATCGGTGACCCGCAGCTGTGGCCCCTCGCCCTGTGGATCGTGACGGGCTACCTCCTGCTGGACGGGCTGAGCGACCTGGTCGCCGGGATCCTGCTGGTGCGCCGGCGCCACCGCGCGAATCCGGGCGGCGAGTGACAGGCGCCGCTTACCGCCCGAGTGCGCGAGAATGGTCGAGATGCTGACACCGACGACGACCGACGAGGACGAGCTCTACGAGGCCTTCGCCTCCTGGAACGCCGAGCGCGGAATCGAGCTCTACCCCGCCCAGGCCGAGGCACTGATGGAGCTCGTCACGGGCTCGCACGTCATCCTGAGCACGCCCACCGGATCGGGCAAGTCGCTCGTGGCGATGGGGGCGCAGTTCTTCGCACTCGCCCAGCGCGGCAGGGGCCGGACCTACTACACCGCGCCCCTCAAGGCGCTGGTGAGCGAGAAGTTCTTCGACCTGGTCGCCGTGTTCGGCTCGGCGCAGGTCGGGATGATGACCGGCGACTCGTCCGTGAACCCCGAGGCGCCCATCATCTGCTGCACCGCGGAGATCCTCGCCAACATCGCCCTGCGCGACGGCGGGTCGCGCACCGGGGCGGATGCGATCGCCCAGGTGGTCATGGACGAGTTCCACTTCTACGCCGACCCGCAGCGCGGCTGGGCGTGGCAGGTGCCGCTGCTCGAGCTCGACTGCCAGTTCCTGCTGATGAGCGCGACCCTGGGCGACACGACGAGCTTCCGCGAGGACCTCGAGCAGCGCACGGGTCGGGCGGTGGCGCAGGTCACGAGCGTGCAGCGACCGGTTCCGCTGAGCTTCGACTATGTGCTCGAGCCGCTGGGCGAGGTCATCGAGGAGCTCACCACGACGCACCGCTCCCCCGTCTACGTCGTCCACTTCACCCAGAAGGACGCGGTAGACCGTGCGCAGGCGCTGCTCAGCACGAACGTGGCGAGCCGCGCCGAGCGGGACGCAATCGCCGCCGAGCTGGGCGAGTTCCGCTTCACCTCCGGGTTCGGACGCTCGCTGAGCAAGTTCCTGCGCCACGGCGTTGGCGTGCACCACGCTGGGATGCTGCCCAAGTATCGGCGGGTGGTCGAACGACTCACCCAGCGCGGCCTGCTCAAGGTCGTGTGCGGCACGGACACCTTGGGGGTAGGCATCAACGTGCCGATCCGCACCGTTCTGTTCACCTCGCTGGTCAAGTACGACGGCGTGCGGATGCGGCACCTGAGCGCCCGCGAGTTCCACCAGATCGCCGGCCGCGCCGGGCGCGCGGGCTACGACACGGTCGGGGACGTGCTGGTGATGGCACCCGAGCACGTCATCGAGAACCGCAAGGCGCTCGCCAAGGCCGGTGACGATCCGAAGAAGCGCAAGAAGATCGTGCGCAAGAAGGCCCCCGAGGGCTCGGTGAACTGGACCGACAAGACCTTCGAGCGCCTGCGCGACGCGGAGCCCGAGGCGCTGACCAGCCACTTCACCGTGAACCACGCGATGGTGCTCAACGTGCTCTCCCGCCGCGACAGCGACCCGGTAGCGGCCATGCGGCACCTGCTCACCGCGAACCACGACAGCGCGAGCCGCAAGGCCGAGCACGTGCGCCAGACCTTCCGGATCTACCGCTCGCTGCGCCAGGCCGGCATCGTCGAGCGGGTGCCGCGCGAGGAGTGGCACCGGCTGCCCGACGGGACCGTGGGTCCCAAGGTTCGGCTCACGGTCGACCTGCCCCGCGACTTCGCCCTCAACCAGCCGCTGTCCCCATTCGCGCTGGCCGCCCAGGAGCTCCTCGAGCCCGAGTCCGACACCCACGCGCTCGACGTCGTGTCCGTGATCGAGGCGACGCTGAGCGACCCTCGCCAGGTGCTGTACGCCCAGGAGCGCGCGGCCCGGGGCGAGGCGATCGGGGCGATGAAGGCCGAGGGTTACGACTACGACGAGCGCATGGCCGCGCTCGAGGACGTCAGCTGGCCCAAGCCGCTCGAGGAGCTGCTCACCGCGGCGTTCGACACGTACAAGCGCGCGAACCCGTGGGTTGCGGACCAGGAGCTCAGCCCCAAGTCGGTGGTGCGCGACATGGTCGAGCGCGCCCAGACGTTCGCCGAGTTCGTCTCTCGGTACCAGCTGGACCGCACCGAGGGGGTGCTGCTGCGCTACCTCGCGGACGCGTACC
>JBQGOU010000039.1:0-4165 GCA_052086865.1 Cellulomonadaceae bacterium | reverse complement strand
TACCAGCTGGACCGCACCGAGGGGGTGCTGCTGCGCTACCTCGCGGACGCGTACCGCACGCTGCGCCAGACGGTGGCCACCGAGCACCGCACCGAAGAGGTCGAGGAGATCACCGAATGGCTCGGCGAGCTCGTCCGCGGCGTCGACTCGAGCCTGCTGGACGAGTGGGAGCGACTGGCCAACCCGGTGGACGACGATGCGGACGGCGAGACGGGCGACGGCCCGCTCAGCGGCACGGGCGCCGAGGCTCCGACGCGCCCTGTAACCGGCAACCTGCGCGCCTTCCGGGTGCTGGTGCGCAACGCGATGTTCCGCCGGGTCGAGCTCGCGTCCCGCGAGGCGTACTCGACGCTCGGCTCGCTCGACAACGGGCTCGGTCCCGCAGCCGGCGTAGCAGCACCGCGGGACGCCAATCCCTGGGACGCCGAGGCGTGGCGCTCAGCCCTCGACCCGATGTTCGAGCACTACGGCGACGACGCGATCGGCATCGGCCCGGCGGCCCGCTCCCCCCGGATGCTGCAGATCACCGACCGGGTGGACGGCAACCCCCGGCTGTGGAGCGTTCGACAGGTGCTGGACGACCCCGACGGGGACCGGGACTGGGCGATCTCGGCGCTGGTGGACCTCGACGCGAGCGACGAGGCCGGACACGCAGTGGTGCAGGTGACCGACGTCGGACCGCTGTAACCGACCTACCGCCGCCGCCAGAGCAGCCAGACGAAGTACGGGGCCCCGATCAGCGCGGTGGTGAGCCCCGCGGGGATCTGCGCCGGCGCGATGACGGTGCGTCCCACCGTGTCCGCGACGCTCACCAGAAGCGCCCCGAGCAGCATCGCCACGGGCACCACGCGGGCGGTACGGGATCCCACGAGTGCCCGCGCGGCGTGCGGAGCGACGAGCCCGACGAAGCCGACCACGCCGACGGCGCATACCGCGGCCGCCGTGACGAGCACGGTCGAGCCCAGCAGAAGTAGCCGCGAACGCTCGACCTCGACGCCGATCGTGTGCGGGAAGTCCTCGTCGAGGGCGAGCACGTCCATCTCCCTGCGCCGCGAGACGACGAGCGGGGTGACGAGCACCAGGACGACGGCGACCGGGACGATGTGCGCGAGTGTGCGCCCGTAGGTGGACCCGGACAGCCAGGTCAGCGCGAGGTTCATGTTCCACGGCGCGGCCACGAGGATGAGCAGCGTGGTCAGGGCGCTCGCTCCGGCGCTCATCCCGACGCCCATGAGCACGAGCCGGTCGGAGCTCAGGCCGCCGCGGCGTGCGAGTAGGTACACGATGGCGAATGTGATGAAGGCACCGGCCGTCGCGGCACCCGACAGGGTCCAGACCGAGGCCCCGGGGACGAACAGCACCACGAGCACCGCTCCGAGGCCGGCGCCCGCGGTGACGCCGAGGAGGCTGGGCTCGGCGAGCGGGTTGCGCGCCACGGCCTGCACGGTGGTGCCGGCCAGGCCGAGCGCGGCGCCGGCGAGGAGGGCGGCCAGGACGCGCGGCATCCGCTGGTCCAGGACGAAGTCGATCTGGCGGCCGGCCTGCCCCGCCGCCCAGTTCGCGACGTCGCCCAGCAGCACGAGGCGGTCGCCGAGCAGCACCGCGGCTACTCCGGCCCCCACGAGCAGGACCGCGAGCGCGGTGACGACGCCCACCGTGCGGCGCGAGGACCGAGCGCGAACGCGTGCGGATGAGCCCTGCGCGGCAGGACCGGAGTCCCGCAGCCTGCGGGCGAGGGCGATCAGGGCGATCGCCCCGAAGATGGAGGTGACGATGCCGGTGGGCACCGCCACCGCGTACGTGCCGGGCAGGACGAGACGCAGCAGCACATCGGCCGCGAGCACGACGACGACCCCGACCAGCGCGGCGAAGGGCAGCAGCGCCCGGTGGTGGCGCAGGCCCGGCACCCAGCGCGCCACAAGCCGGGCGAGCACGGGAGCGCACAGCCCCACGAAGCCGATCGGCCCCGCCACGGTCACGGCCGCGGCGGCCAGCAGCACCGCGGCGCCGACCGTCAGGATTCTGGTCCCCCGCACATCGACGCCGAGCACCCGGGCGGCGTCGTCGCCCAGCGCCAGCAGGTCGAGCCGGTGGGCGAGCGTGGCGAGGGCGACGAGCCCGACGGCGACGAGCGGCAGGGCGAGCGTGACCACCCGCGTGCCGGACTGCACGATGGACCCGCTGCCCCACGCGAACAGGCCAAGGGTCTCCTGCTGGAACAGCACGAGCAGCACCGTGGTCATCGAGCTGAGCGCAAGCGTCGTGGCGGCGCCTGCGAGGATGAGCTTCGTGGGCCCCGAGCTCCCGCCGCGGGCCAGCACCAGCACGAATCCGGAGGCGGCGAGGCCGCCCAGGAACGCGAGCAGCCCCGACAGGTAGAACGGCAGGGCGAAGCCGAGGACCGCGGCCAGCACGACCGCGAGGTAGCCGCCGGCGTTGACGGCCAGGGTGTCCGGCGAGGCGAGCGGGTTGCGGGCCACCGACTGCAGCGCCGCACCCGCCGCGCCGAGGGCCAGGCCCACCAGCACACCGGCGGTGAGGCGGGGCAGCCGCGAGGCCAGGAGGACCGCCGCCGTGGATCCGGCGTCCTCGCGTCCGACCGGGGCGCCGAGGATCTCGCCGACGCCGATGTTCGCCGACCCCTGGGTCAGGTGGACGGCGGCCAGCGCGATCGCGAGCAGAACCGCGGCGGCGAAGGCGCCGCCGGTGCGCAGGAGCGGGCGACGCACACCCCGCGGCACGGTGCCGAGCGGGTCGTGCGCTACCCGCCCCTGCGCCACGCTCACGAGGTGAGCGCGTCGACGACTGCGTCGATGTAGGCCTCGGCGGAGGCCGGACCGCCGAACATCCAGATGCCGTTGGGGAGCCGGTGCACATCGCCGGCCGCGACGAAGGGCAGCTGCTCCCAGATGGCGTTGCCCGTGAGGGCGTCGGCGAAGGGGTCCGCCTCGGAGTCGCTCGCCACGTACAGGAAGTGCAGGTCGTCCACATCGGACAGTGCGGTCAGTCCCTCGACGTCGGTCTGGGCGAGGCCGTAGTCCGGATCGCCCTCGCCCTGCCACGCGTTGACCAGGCCGAGCTCATCGCCGAGGGCGCCGAAGAACGAGCCGGAGGTGTACATGCGGACCTGCACGGTGCCGTTGTTCACCCAGCCGTCCGCCATGGTGAAGGACGCGCCGGCGACGCCGGCGGCGTCGAGCGCCTCCTTGGCCTCGGCCACCGTGGCGTCGAAGGCGTCAAGGAGCTCCGCCCCTCGGGCATCCGTCCCAGTCGCGGCGGCGAGAGTCTCGACCGTGCTGCGCATGTAGCCGATCGGGTCCGTGCCGTCCGACCCGCGCAGGGCGACGACGGGCGCAATCTCCTCGAGCTGTGTGATCACGGTTTCGGCGGTGTCGGTCGTCACGGCGATGAGGTCCGGCTCGAGCGCGGAGATCGCCTCGAGGCTCGCCTCCCCGCGCGTGCCGACGTCGGGGGTGTCCGGGTCGAGCGGCTCGGAGGTGTCCCAGGTGTTGTAGCCCTCCACGTCGGCCTGCCCGATGATCGGGGCGCCGAGCGCCAGCAGGTTCTCGGTCAGCCCCCACTCGAGTGAGACGACCGCCGTCGCCGGGGCGTCGAGCGTGTGCTCGCCGCGCTCGTCGGTGTAGGTCACCGGGCCCGTCGCCGCGCCGGTGTCGCTCGTCGCGGCATCCGTGGTCGTGCTCGTGGCCGGGGCCTCCGTCGTGCCGCAGGCCGTCAGCGTCAGGACCGCGGCGAGCAGCGCGGCGGGCAGTGCCAGATGGGTGGTTCGCATGGGTGTCCTTCTCTCGGCCCGCCGAAGGCGGCGGGGCGCCGGTGCGCACGGTGGTCGTGCGTGTCGTCGTCGTCGGTGGTGTGGTGCTTGGAGGGGTCGTGCGGTGCGAGGCGCTACTCACGCAGGAACGGGCCTGCGGACGGCGTGCCGCCCGACGGGCTCGGTGCGCACGAGCCCGGTTGCGTCGCAGCTGACCTCGATGCGCAGCCCGTAGGTCGCGGACAGACGCGCGGCGGTCATCACCTGCCCGGGCGGGCCGCAGGCTTCGACGTGCCCGTCGCGCAGCAGCACGACCCGGTCGGCGACGGCAGCCGCCTGGTTGAGGTCGTGCAGCACGACGCCGATGGCGACGCCGTGCTCGTCCGCGAGGTCGCG
>JBQGOU010000038.1:0-15478 GCA_052086865.1 Cellulomonadaceae bacterium | reverse complement strand
GTCGTCGACGAGCTTGCCGATCTCATGATGGTCGCCCCGCGGGACGTCGAGGCCTCGATCCAGCGGATCACGCAGCTGGCCCGCGCCGCCGGCATCCACCTGGTGCTGGCCACCCAGCGCCCGAGCGTCGACGTGGTCACCGGCCTGATCAAGGCGAACGTGCCCTCACGGCTGGCGTTCGCCACGTCGTCGCTGACCGACTCGCGCGTCGTGCTCGACCAGCCCGGTGCGGAGAAGCTGATCGGGCAGGGTGATGCGCTGTTCATGCCCATGGGGGAGGCCAAGCCCATGCGTGTGCAGGGCGCGTGGGTGGGCGAGAGCGAGATCCACGCCGTCGTCGAGCACGTCAAGGGCCAGCTCAAGCCCGTCTACCGCCAGGACGTCGCGGCGCCCGCGGTCACGAAGCAGATCGACGACGACATCGGCGACGACCTCGACGTGCTGCTGCAGGCCGCCGAGCTGGTGGTGACGACCCAGTTCGGGTCGACCTCGATGCTGCAGCGCAAGCTGCGCGTCGGCTTCGCCAAGGCGGGACGTCTGATGGACCTGTTGGAGTCACGCGAGATCGTCGGCCCCTCCGAGGGCTCGAAGGCGCGCGAGGTGCTGGTCCAGCCCGACGATCTCGCCGCGACGCTGGCTCTGCTGCGCGGCGAGCCGGCGCCGGGGAGCGGTGAGGTGGCCTTCGACCAGAACGAGCCGCCGCCGTCCTTCGGTCCGTCCGCCCACGCCGCCCCGGAGGCGGTCGACTACCACGACGACGACTCCGACGGCTCGGACGGCGAGGACGCCTGGTCGCTGACGGGCCGCTGAGCACGGCGCACCGTGACCCGACCCGACCTGACCTGACCGCCGCCTGCGGGGGTGTCAGCCCCGCGGACGCGGGACGACCGTCACCTCGCCCGCCGGCGCCGGCGGCTCGGTCCGCTCGGGAACCTCGGTGCCCACGGCCTCCCGGACCCGGGCGTAGCGGGCGGCAATTTCGCCGGCGGACAGGGATCCCACCCCGTCCGGGACGTCGGCGAGCACATGCATCCGGTGCCCGCTGACGCGGTCGACGGTGATCCCGACCCACTCGAGGGCGGCGATGCGTGCGGGTCCGTCGTCGGTGCGCCGCACCTGCGCGAGCGTGAGGATCCCCGAGCTGGTCGCCGGGACGCAGCAGGCCGAGTCCTGGTTGGAGAGCATGTTCCCGTGGCCGTAGACCACCCACATGCCGCTGCCGTCCGGGCCGCCGGGCAGTCGCGTCAGCGGCTGCGGCACGTGGGCGTGGTGCCCGATCACCATGTCGATCTCGCCGGAGGCCGCGAGGGCCTCGGCCACCCGGACCTGGTCCGCCGTCGGCGTCGTCAGGTACTCCTGCCCGTCGTGGATGGACGCCAGGACGATGTCGGCTCCCGCCGCCCGCGCCGCGCGGGCCTGGGCCGCGAGCTGGTCGGTGTCGATCAGCTGGACCGACCAGGGCTTGTCCGCCGGGATGGGCAGGCCGTTGGTGCCGTAGGTCGCGGAGATCTGGGCGACCTGCGTCGCCACACCGTCCACCGTCACCGTGGAGGTCTGCGGCTCGTCGGCCTCCTGGGGGTCGCGCGCCGTGCCGACGTGCCCCATGCCGAGCGAGTCGAACACGTCGAGCGTGCGCACCAGGCCGTCGAAGCCCTTGTCCAGCGAGTGGTTCGACGCGGTCGAGCATGCGTCCCAGCCCTGCTCCGCGAGGGCGGTGGGGACGGCCGGGTCGGCGCCGAACATGGGGTAGCCCGCCGCCCGCTGCCCCTCCGGCACCACCGGGACCTCCATGTGGCACAGTGCCAGGTCGCTGCCCTCGACCCAGGCATCGATGCCTGCCAGGAGCGGGGAGAAGTCGAGGCCGTCGGGGGTGGCGGCCGAGGTGTACAGCGGCAGGTGCGGCAGCACGTCACCCCCGGCCAGGATCGTGAACTCGACCTCGACGGGTTCCGGGCTCGGCTCGGGCGTGGGCCTCGGGCTCGCGGTCGGGGCGGGTGCGGTGCTCGTGACGGGGCTCGACGTGGTGGCGGCCGGGGCGGGCGAGCCGTCCTCGAGCAGACCAGGGGCGAGGGCCGCTGCGCCGACGCACAGCGCCCCGAGAACCGTCGCGGTGACCAGGGCGCGCCGCGGCCGGCGGCGCTCGGAGGCGTGGCGCATCACCCGTCGACACTAGCGGACCGTCGGTTCCCGGACGCCAGCGACGGCGTTCGCGCGGGGGTTGGCGCGCATGCGGCCACCCGCGCCGCTGGCAACGCCTATCCTTGCTGGGTGGCCATCTCGATCCGAGAGCAGTGGAACAGCGCGAACGCCATCACGACGGCGAGGATCGCGTGCGTTCCCTTCTTCGCGTGGGCGCTGCTGCACGACGGCGGGACGCAGGAGGTGTGGCGATGGGTCGCCGCCGGTCTGTTCGCCGTCGCGGCCGGCACCGACAAGCTGGACGGGTATCTGGCGCGCAAGCACAACCTGATCACCGACCTCGGCAAGCTGCTCGACCCGATTGCGGACAAGCTGCTCGTGGGAACCGCACTGGTGGGCCTGTCCATCATCGGGGAGCTGTGGTGGTGGGTCACCATCGTGATCCTGGTGCGCGAGCTCGGGATCACCGTGCTGCGGTTCCTCATGCTGCGCTACGTGGTGCTGCCCGCCTCACGGGGCGGAAAGCTGAAGACGATGGTGCAGTCCTTCGCGATCGTGCCCTATCTGGCGCCGCTGTGGGTGCTGCCGCAGGCCGTGACCTGGGTGGCGGTTGCGCTGATGGCCGCAGCGCTGGTCATCACGGTCGTCACCGGCCTGGACTACGTCGTCCGGATCGCCGCGATCTACCGCAGGGCCCGGGTCCAGGAGCACTGATGACAGGCATCGACCCGTCCGCATCGGTGCTGGCCGCCGCCCTGCTGGATGTGGCCGAGCGGGCCGGCGCCACCATCGCGGTCGCCGAGTCCCTGACCGGCGGGTTGGTGTGCGGGACGCTCGTGGAGGTTCCCGGGGCCTCACGCACCGTGCTCGGTGCCGTGGTGGCCTATGCAACGTCGCTCAAGCACGAGCTGCTCGACGTCGACGCGCAGCTGCTCGAGCGCGAGGGGCCGGTCCATCCCGAGGTCGCCCGCCAGATGGCGACCGGTGTCGCCGCGCGCCTCGGCGCGCGCCTCGGCCTGGCCACGACCGGGGTGGCCGGCCCCGAGCCGCAGGGCGGTCAGCCCCCGGGAACCGTGTACGTCGCCGCCTGTGTGCACGGGGAGTGCCACGTGCACCGGCTTGCGCTCGGCGGCGATCGCGCGCAGGTACGCGACGCCAGCGTGCGCGCGGTGATCTCGCTCGGCATCGATCGCCTGCGCGCCTGATCTTGGCTGGGTGGGACCGCCGGGAACAACCGGCGCCGCCCCCGCGTTGGGCAGACATGACGACGACGAGACGGCCGGGTGGACGCCCACAACAGGAACGCCCGTCGTCGCGATACCGTAGGGGAGCGCCGGTCCCGGACATCGAGGCCGGTGCGCGGGTGGGGCTCCAGGCCCCACCGTCGGACCAGGAGAAGAGAGGGGGTCGTCACATGGTGGTTCTTCGTCGAGAGATCGGGGATGTGCTGCGGGATGCTCGGCAGCGACAGGGGCGCACCCTTCGCGAAGTCTCCTCGGACGCGCGCGTCTCGCTCGGCTACCTCAGCGAGGTCGAGCGCGGGCAGAAGGAAGCGTCGTCGGAGCTGCTGGCATCGATCTGCGAGGCGCTCGACACCCCGCTGTCGTCGATCCTGCGCGAGGTGAGCGACCGCATTGCTGTCGCCGAGGGTCTCCAGATTCCCGACACCGTGCCGGACGAGCTTTCCCGGTCGACCACGCGCCTCACCGCGCGCGGCGCCGGCCGGCGCCCGCTCCAGCCCGTGGGCTGAGCAGCCTCAGCCGCCGTGGCGTGCTGATCGTTGGCATGCCGGGCAGTAGTAGATGGGGCGTTCGTTGGGCGGCGTCCGCGCCGAGCCGACGCGGATCGGGGTTCCGCAGCGTCCGCAGCCTGACCCGGCGCGTGCGTGCACGCGGACGACCCGCGCCCGGATCCCCCCGCGCACCGAGCGCTGCATCTGTGCGCGCACCGTGCGCAGCAGGGCACCGAGCTCCGCGTCGCCGAGGTCACCCACGGGGGTCCACGGCCAGATGCGGCGGGCGAAGAGGCCCTCCGCGGAGAAGAGCGTGCCCACGCCCGCAACCTTTGTCTGGTCCAGCAGCGCCTCCGCGACGGGGACCTCGGGCGCGGAACGCAGCCGGCGGACGATGCCCGGCTCGTCGAGCTCGTCCGCGAGCACGTCCGGCCCCAGATGACCGAGGACGACGTGCTCGTCACGGGTGCGCAGCAGGTCCAGCATGCCGAGCCGGTCGCCCACTGCCGTCCACCGGTCCGTGGCGAGCACGGCGCGTACCGTCGAGGAGGTCAGCCGTGCGGCAGGCGTCCGGGTGCGCTCGATCCGCCAGCTGCCCTCCATCCGCAGGTGCGTGTGCAGGGTGAGTCCCTCCGAGAGCCGGACGAGCAGATGCTTGCCGTAGGCGGTGACCTCGAGCACGCGGGCGCCCGCCAGATCCGTTCCGCCGAGCCCCGGCCAGCGCAGCTCGCCGCGCACGAGCACCGCCCCGGCGAGCGCCTCGTGCAGTCGCGCGGCGGTCAGGCGCAGGACATCACCCTCGGGCACGGAGCTGCTCCCCGGGGGCCAGCCGCAGACCGCGGGGAGTCACGGCGAACCCGGCGCCGAGCAGTGCGTCGACCACGGTCCCGTGGGCGGCGAACACGTCCTGGCCGTCTACCCGGGTCAGGCTGAGCCGGTCGACGCGCCCGGCCCGCACGGCGTCGGCGAGGGCCGCGCAGGAGGCCTCCGGGTCGGTGCCGAACGAGAGCAGGCTGCGTCCCCCACGTTCGACGAACAGCGCGAGGGCGCCGTCGGCGAGCACGACGCTGGCGCCGGCCTTGCGCCCGGGGCGGTGCCCGGTGCCGGCCTGCTGGTCGGGAGCGGCGGGCCAGGCCAGCGCCGCACCGTAGGGGTTCGCGGGATCCGTCGCCGCCAGGACCTGCGTCTCGGCGCGCGCCGGGTCGCCCTCGTGCGCGAGCTCTCGCAGCAGGTCGACCGAGCCGGGCACGGCGAACTGCGAGCCACCCAGGTGCTCGACGAAGTAGCCGCGCCGGACCTCTCCCGCTCGCTCGAGCGCCCCGAGCACCTGGTAGACGCCGGTGAACCGGCCCGCGAGGTTCTCGACCGGGCCAAGCGCCCGGGTCACCACCCCGTGCCGGTCCAGCAGCAGCCCCGTCAGGGCGTGTAGGCGCACGGTGGGGTCGGCCTCGCGCGCGGGCAGAGCGGACCAGCGCCCGCCGCCGTGCAGCGCCTCGGACTGCTGGCTGTGTGCGGCGGCGAGTGCACGAAGCCCGAAGCGCCCGTGCCGTGGCGCCCGCGGAGCCCGGGTTGCGCGCGCGGGGGTGCGTCCGAGCAGTGCTCGCACGGGCCCGAACGAGTCGTTGGTGACGTGCCCGGACCACACCAGCGTCCAGAGCGACTCCTGCACTGCGGCGCTCGACGGTGCGGGCAGGTCCGGCTGCGCCGCGCCGACGAGCGCGGTGAGCCGGTCGAGGAAGTAGGCACCGCCCGAGGACAGCACCTCGAGCACGCGAGCGGCCAGCGAGTCCTGCTCGACGGGCTCGGCGTCGGGCAGCGTCAGGCCGGCGGCCTCGGCGAGGTGCAGGCTCACCGCGCCGTTCCCCGCCCCCTTGCCCATGCCAGGAAGCGTGCCGTGGCCCGCCCACAGCACCTCGCCGCTCGTGGTGAGCTCGTCCAGCAGTGCGGGCGTGTAGTCGCGGACCCGCACGGGCAGCAGGTGCCGTTCGAGATCCGAGGCCGGCACGGGCAGACCGGCCAGCTGCTCGACGGCGCGCAGCAGGCCCGCGCGGCCGCGGAGCTGGCCCAGCTGGTGCCAACGGGGCAGAAACCGTCCGAGCGTGCGCCCGGGGACCGGTTCGATCTGCGCGCGCAGTGCGGCCAGCGAGCGCCGCCGCAGCATCCGCAGCACATCCGGGTCGCAGAACTCCCCGCCGGTGACGCCGAGGATCTCGGGACGCAGCCGGCCGAAGACCAGCAGACGATCCCGTTCGAGCCGTTCCAGCACCTCCGTCACGGCTGCGACGGGCAGACCCAGCCGCCCCGCCGCCTGGGCGGGGGCGAACGGGCCGTGGGTGCGGGCATGACGCAGCAGCAGGTCGCCCAGCGGGTCGCGCACTGGCTCGGTGAAGGCGTCGGGGATGCCGACCGAGAGCGCGACCCCCAAGCCGTCGCGCAACCGGCCCGCGTCCTCGATCGCCGCCCACTGGTCACGGTCGGCGGCCGCCAGGCCCGGCAGACGAACCTCGAGGACCTGGCGCTGCGCACGCAGGGTCGTGAGCCAGCCGGGCACCTGGGCACGCTCGGCCGGACGCGTCCGCGCGACGATCTCGGCCAGGGTCAGCGGTCCGGCGCGTCGCAGAAGGTCGACAAGCCCTTCGGCGGACCGGGCCGCCCGCTCGGGCGTGAGCGAGCCGATCTCCGCCTCGGTGCGCTGCACGCTGGCGGGGTCGAGCAGGTCCGCGACCTGCGTGGCGCCCCCGCCGGAGCCGAGCAGCTCGTCGAGCAGGGTCGGGTCGACCGTGAGCGCTGCGGCGCGTCGCTCGGCCAGCGGGGCGTCGCCGTCGTACAGGAACTCGGCGGTGTAGCTGAACAGCAGGGCCTGGGCGAAGGGTGAGGGCGATGCGGTGTCGACGATCGTCACCTCGACCGTGCCGGCCGTGATCTGGGCCATCAGCTCGGTGAGGGCCGCCACGTCGAACTCGTCCTGGAGGCACTCGCGCGCGGCCTCCAGCATGATCGGGAACCGGGGGAACTGCGCGGCGACCTGGAGCAGCTGTGCGCCGCGCTGACGCTGCTGCCACAGTGGCTGACGGCGATCGGGGCGGCGTCGGGGCAGCAGCAGCGCACGGGCGGCCGCCTCCCTGAATCGTGCCGCGAACAGCGTCGAGCCGCCGAGCTCAGCGCGCACCGCGGCGGAGACCTCCTCGGCCTCGATCAGCAGGTCCCCGAGGTCCACCTGCGGGGGCGTCGCGGCATCCAGCCACGCGCCGTCGACGTCGGCCTCCGGCAGCCGCAGGACGATGCCGTCGTCGGTGTGCATCGCGGACACGTCGACGCCGTAGCGATTGCGCAGCCGCGCACCAAGCACCAGCGCCCAGGGGGCGTGCACGCGCGAGCCGTAGGGGGAGTGCACCGCCACCCGCCAGTCGCCCAGCTCGTCGCGGAACCGTTCCACGACGATGCGCCGGTCGTCGGGCAGCACACCGGTCGCCTCACGCTGCTCGCGCAGGTAGGCGAGCAGGTTCTGCGCGGCCCACTCGTCCAGGCCGCCCTCGCTCAGCAGCCCGGGCGCGTCCACGTCGTCCAGCCCGCGCACCCACTGCCCGATCGCATGGCCGAGCGCGGCCGGCCGGCCGGGGGAGTCGCCCTTCCAGAACGGCAGCCGCCCGGGCAGGCCGGGGGCGGGCACGACCAGGACCCGGTCCGGGGTGATGTCGGTGATCCGCCACGTGCTGGACCCGAGCGTGAAGGTGTCGCCCACACGGGACTCGTAGACCATCTCCTCGTCGAGCTCGCCGACGCGCTTGCCGCCGCGCGTGCGTCCGCCACCCTGCTCGTCGCCGACGGCGCCCGTGCCCCCGGGCGCCGGGGCGGAGGAGTCGAGGAAGACCCCGTACAGGCCACGGTCGGGGATCGTGCCGCCGCTCGTCACCGCCAGCCGCATCGAGCCGGGCCGTGCCCGCAGCACGTCGGCCGAACGGTCCCACGTGATCCGGGCGCGCAGCTCACCGAACTGCTCGCTGGGATAGCGTCCGGCCAACATATCCAGCACGGCGTGCAGCGCGCCCTCGCCGAGACCGGCAAAGGGCGCGCTCGCCCGGACCAGGGCCGCCAGCGCGGGCACCTCCCAGTCGTCCATCGCGACCATGGCGACGATCTGCTGGGCGAGCACGTCCAGGGGGTTGTGCACCACGTGCAGCCGCTCGATCCGTCCCGTGCGCATGCGCCCGGCGGTGACCGCGGCGGGGACTAGGTCACCTCGGTGCAGTGGCAGGACCACGCCGTGGCTGACCGCGTCGACCTGGTGTCCGGCGCGTCCCACCCGCTGCAGCCCGCTCGCAACCGACGGCGGGCTGCCGATCTGGACGACGAGGTCCACCTCGCCCATGTCGATGCCGAGCTCGAGTGAGCTGGTGGCCACGACGGCCGGCAGCGTCCCGGCCTTCAGCGCGTTCTCGGTGCGCAGCCGCTCGGCCCGGCTCATCGACCCGTGGTGGGCGCGCGCGAACTCGCCCTCGGCCCCCGCTGTGGCACCTGAGGAGGCCATCACGGCGGCGGGCTGCACCGCGCCCGGGTCCGGCACGTCCAGACCGTTGCGGCGTGCCCAGATCTCGTTCATCCGTGCGGTCAGTCGCTCGGCGCTGCGGCGTGAGTTCGTGAAGACGATGGTGGAGCGCCGGGCGGCGACCAGGTCGACCACCCGTTCCTCCACATGCGGCCAGATCGAGGTGCGGGCCGGCGGCAGGACGGCGGAACCGCTGAGGTCGGCCTCCTGCTCGACCGCGGCCCCGGTCGCTGGATCCGCGGCGAGATGCGTCAGATCGGGGACGGGAACGACGACCTGGACGTCGATCTGCTTGGTCGACGGCGGTTGCACGATGGTGAGCGGGCGCCCGCCGTCGGACTCTGGGCGGGCGCCGGCGAGAAACTCGGCGACGGCGGCAACGGGTCGCACGGTGGCGGACAGCCCGATGCGCTGGGCAGGGCGCTCGAGCAGCGCGTCGAGCCGTTCGAGCGAGACCGCCAGGTGGGCGCCGCGCTTGGTGCCGGCGACCGCGTGGATCTCGTCCACGATCACGGTGCCGACCTCCCGCAGGCCCTCGCGGGCACCCGAGGTCAGCACGAGGAACAGCGACTCGGGAGTGGTGATGAGGATGTCGGGCGGCCGCACCGCCAGGGCGCGGCGCTCGGACTGGGGGGTGTCCCCGGTTCGGGTGCCCACGCTCACCTCCGGCAGCGTGAGCCCCGCGCGGTGCGCCGCGGCGCGGATGCCCGTCAGGGGTGAGCGCAGGTTTTTCTCGACGTCGGCAGCAAGGGCCTTGAGCGGGGAGACGTACAGGACCCGGCCGGGGTGCGCCCCGGCGCGCGGGGCGATGATGCGGTCGATCGCCCACAGGAACGCGGCAAGCGTCTTGCCCGATCCGGTGGGCGCCACGACGAGGGCGTGGTGCCCGCTGCCGACGGCGGCCCAGGCGCCGGCCTGGGCCGCCGTCGGTGCGGCGAAGGCATCCGTGAACCAGGCGCGGGTCGGCGCGGTGAAGGCTGCGAGGGCGTCCTCGGGCACGGACGAGGCTGCGCCGTGGTCGCCGGGCTCGGAGTGGGTCACGTGTGTCATTGTCGCGCGTGCCTCCCACACCGCTCGTCCGTGGCAGGCTGGTGCCGTGCGCTATCGAGAGTTCTGGGACCTGGTCGACGAGGTGTTCGGCCGTGCCTACGGCCGGTCGTTGACCCATGACCAGGTGCTCAGCACCCTCGGCGACCGCACGGCCGCGCAGGCCATCGAGGACGGCGAGGAACCGCGCGTCGTCTGGCACGCCCTCTGCGACGCGCTCGAGGTGCCTGCGCAGCGTCGGTGGGGCCGAGACCCGCATCGCCAGGCGCCGCCGCCGCGGTGAGCACGCGACGTGGTGTGGCCAGGGGTGGCGGTGCCAGGTTCCGCTGCCGTCACCGGTCGATCGAGGACAGGTCGCCGTAACGGTCGCCGACGACGGCCTCGCGCGGCACGGCGTCGGCGAGCGCCGCGAGGTCGGCGGTGCTCAGATCGATCTGCGCCGCGCCCACGTTCTGCTCGAGGTAGGCCACCCGCTTGGTGCCGGGGATCGGCACGACGTCCTGGCCCTGGGCGAGCACCCAGGCCAGAGCGAGTTGCCCTGCCGTGCAGCCGTGGGCCTCGGCCAGGGCTCGGACCCGGTCGACGAGCGCGAGGTTAACCTGCAGCGCCGCTCCCTGGAACCGGGGGAAGTAGGATGTGCTGCGAGAGTCGCCCGCATCGAGCGTCTCGGACGTGACCGCGCCGGTCAGGATGCCGCGCCCGAGCGGGGAGTAGGCGACCAGGCCGATGCCCAGCTCGCGGAGCGTGGGCAGCACGGCGTCCTCGACGTCCCGGGTGAACAGCGAGTACTCGGTCTGCACGGCGGTGATCGGGTGCACGGCGTGCGCGCGGCGGATGGTGCGCCCGGATGCCTCGGAGAGCCCGAGCCGGCGGACCTTGCCTGCTGTCACGAGCTCAGCCATGGCACCCACGGTCTCCTCGATCGGGACCTTCGGGTCGACCCGGTGCTGGTAGTAGAGATCGATGTGGTCGACCCCGAGCCGCGCGAGCGAGGCGTCGCACGCGGTGCGCACATACTCGGGCCGGCCGTTGATCCCGATCCGGGTGCCGTCGGGCAGTCGTTCGTTGCCGAACTTGGTGGCCAGCTGGACCTCGTCGCGTCTGCCGGCGATTGCGGAGCCCACGAGGCGTTCGTTGGTGAACGGCCCGTACATGTCCGCGGTGTCCAGGAGGGTCACGCCGAGGTCGAGTGCGCGGTGGATGGTCGCGCGTACCGCATCCTCGTCGGTGGTGCCGTAGAACTCGGACATGCCCATGCAGCCGAGGCCGATCGTGGAGACGGTCAGCGGAGCGGGCGTGCCCAGGGTGCGGGTGGTGAGCCGGGCCGGACCCGGAGTGTGTGGTGTGGTCATGGTTCGAGGCAACACCTTCGAGTGCACTCGAGGTCAAGCGGGCTGACTGAGCCTGCCCGCGTAGACGCTGATCTTGTGGTCGATCGCGGCGAGGTGCCCGCGCACCTCGGTGAGCCGGTCGAGCACGCGTCGCCGGTGGGCGCGCAGCAGCTCGAGGCGTTCTGCCTCGGTGCCCTCGCCGCGGCGGACCAGCGCGGCGTAGGCGCGCACCTCGGAGATCGACATGCCGGTCGCCCGCAGCCGGGCCACGAGCACGATCCAGTCGATGTCGGCCTCGGCGAACCGTCGATGTCCCGAGCTCGAGCGTGCAATCGTTCCCAGCAGCAGGCCGTCGCGCTCGTAGTAGCGCAGGGTGTGCACGCTCAGCCCGGTACGGCGCGCCGCCTCCGAGATCGACAGCGTGGCGGCGGGACTCTGGGTGCTCGGTGTCATGGCACCAGTGAATCCCCGGCGGGCCGCGCGGTCCACGGGCCGCCCGGCCGCTTCGGCGGGACACGCCGGAGCACGTCGCATGCGACTCGAACAACTGTTCGGTATGCTCGACCACAGGCAGGGCGATGCGGTCACCGTCCCCAGGAGGGGACCTGTCCGTCGTCCGTGTCGGAGGCTCGGCCTAGTGTCGGTCACGACGAAGATGAGTACGACATCCGCGGCGGTGCGCGGCTCGGACCTGTGGTCCGTGAGCGCACCGCCCCCAGAACGCAGAGGTGACTGACATGGCTGCAGCAGCAGATCGTGAGAAGGCGCTCGAGGCTGCCCTCGGGCAGATCGACCGGCAGTTCGGCAAGGGCTCGATTATGCGCCTGGGAGACGAGGGGCGCGTCCCCGTCGACGTCATCCCCACCAGCTCCATCGCGCTCGACATCGCGCTCGGTATCGGCGGGCTGCCGCGCGGCCGTGTCGTCGAGATCTACGGGCCGGAGTCGAGCGGTAAGACCACCGTTGCACTGCACGCCGTGGCCAACGCCCAGCGAGCCGGGGGCATCGCGGCGTTCATCGACGCCGAGCACGCCCTGGACCCCGACTATGCGAAGAAGCTCGGCGTGGACACCGACGCGCTGCTGGTCTCCCAACCGGACACCGGTGAGCAGGCGCTCGAGATCATGGACATGCTCATCCGTTCCGGCGCGCTGGACATCATCGTCATCGACTCGGTGGCCGCGCTCGTACCGAAGGCGGAGATCGAGGGCGAGATGGGGGACAGCCACGTCGGGCTCCAGGCCAGGCTGATGTCCCAGGCCCTGCGCAAGATCACCGGTGCGCTCAGCTCCTCGGGGACCACGGCGATCTTCATCAACCAGCTCCGCGAGAAGATCGGGGTGTTCTTCGGTTCCCCCGAGACGACCACCGGTGGCAAGGCGCTGAAGTTCTACGCCTCGGTCCGGTTGGACATCCGCCGGATCGAGACGCTGAAGGAGGGCACGGAGCCCGTGGGCAACCGGACGCGCGTCAAGGTCGTCAAGAACAAGATGGCCCCGCCCTTCAAGCAGGCGGAGTTCGACATCCTGTACGGCGTCGGCATCTCCCGCGAGGGTGGGCTGATCGACATGGGGGTCGAGCACGGATTCGTCCGCAAGTCCGGCTCGTGGTTCACCTACGACGGTGACCAGCTCGGCCAGGGCAAGGAGAACGCCCGGGCGTTCCTGCGCGACAACCCCGAGCTCGCCAACGAGCTGGAGCGCAAGATCAAGGCGAAGCTGGGCATCGGCGCTGCGACGTCGGCCCCTGCCGACGGCACCGCCGAGGCGGCGGGCGAGCCAGTTCCCGCACCGGTGGCTGCGGGCGGCAAGTCCGGCAAGGGCGGCCGGCGCGTCGACTTCTGAGCGGCTCGTGGTCATGGCTGAACGAGGGCCGGGGGTGAGCGCCCCCGGCACGCCGGGGGCGGCGAACGAGCCCTACGACGGGGCGGCGGACCGTGCGGCCACGATCCGCCGGCTGCGCGGGCTCCTCGAGGGTGCCGCGTCCGAGGCGCGTACGGGGCGCGGCGCGGCAGGAGGCCAGGTACCGGATCTGGGCGTAGCACGGGATCACGACGCGGCACCGGAGAGCGACCCGAACCTGGAGGAGCGGGCCCGGACCTACCTGCTGCGATCGTTGACGGCCGCCTCGCGCACTCGGGCGCAGCTGGCCCGGGGGCTGGCGGACCGGGACGTCCCCGCCGCGCTCGCCGCTGCGCTGCTGGACCGGTTCGAGGAGGTCGGCCTCATCGACGATGCCGACTACGCGCAGCGGCTGGCGCGCTCGCGCCACGCCGAACGGGGACTGTCCCGGCGGGCCATCGCCGTCGAGCTGCGTCGTAAGGGCCTGGGCGATGCGCAGGTGTCCGAGGCGGTCGGGCAGATCGACACGGGTATGGAGGAGGACGTCGCGCGCTCGCTCGTGCGGGCCCGGCTGGGCCGGATGGGCGGGCTTGCGGACGACGTGAGGATCCGCAGGCTGGGCGCCATGTTGGGACGCAAGGGGTACCCGGGGGAGCTGGCCATGCGCGTGGTGCGCGAGGAGCTGCGGCGCGCGAACGGCGCGAACCCGCCCTGAACGGCACGCGCCCGCCCGCGCCGGAGGGCGGGCGGGCGGGCACGGAGTGGGTGCCGCGTGCGCTACTCGGGTTCCTCGACGGTTGCCGGGGCCTCGACCTTGGTCGGGGACGGGGTGCGGGCGCTCAGGCGTTCCCCGAGCAGCTCAGCCACCTTGGTCAACGCGTAGTTGACAAGGATGAACAGCAGCGCGGAGACGATGAGGGCGGGGATCAGGTTGCCGTTGGCCGTGCCGACCAGACGCGTCTGACGCAGCAGCTCGGGGTAGGTGACGATGTAGCCGAGCGCCGTGTCCTTGAGGATCACGACGAGCTGGCTGACCATCGACGGCATCATTGCGAGCAGGGCCTGCGGCAGCTCGACGATGCGCAACGACTGCCCGCGGGTGAGCCCGATGGAGCTCGCGGCCTCACGCTGGCCTGAGGGCAGGTTGGACACCCCGGAGCGCACCAGCTCCGCGATGACGGAGCCGTTGTAGAGCGTCAGGCCGATCACGACGGCGTAGAACGGCGACTGACCGCCGGGCACGATGCCGTTGAACGACAGGAAGTACCAGAAGAAGATCATCAGGATCAGCACGGGCACTGCCCGGAAGAACTCGACGACGATCGAGCTCAGCCACCG
The DNA here is from genome assembly GCA_052086865.1 of Cellulomonadaceae bacterium. Taxonomy (GTDB): domain Bacteria; phylum Actinomycetota; class Actinomycetes; order Actinomycetales; family Cellulomonadaceae; genus Flavimobilis. Next base: position 1,504 of record JBQGOU010000038.1, on the reverse strand, counting down.
GATCGGCCGGACAAGCGACAGTCGTCCGACGCCGAAGATGAGACCGAAGATCAAGGACCCTATAGTCGCGAACAGGGCAGCGCGCAGGGTGTTCCACAGGCCGGGCAGCAGGTAGGCCGTCCACACGTTGGACCGCAGGAGAGGCTCCCACTTGGCGGCCGTCAGCTGGCCCCGCTCATTCAGGGCGAGCAGCACCCAGGCGGCGATCCCGAGCACGGCCAGGAGGGCCAGGATGTTCACCACGACCACGTTGCGGCGGGCGCGGGGGCCGGGGGCGTCGAAGAGGACGGAGGTGCGGATCTTCATCGCCGTACCCCCAGCCGCTTCGAGAGGAACGTGGTCAGCAGCCCGATCGGCATGACGATCAGGACCCAGCCGAGGGCCACGATGGCGAAGATGGGGATGATCATGTTCCCGTTCTGGTCGATCGAGGTGATCATGAACGACGAGGCCTGCACCACGCCGGCGGCCTGTGCCACCGTCGTGTTCTTGGCCAGGGCGATGAGGGTGTTGCCCAGCGGGGCGATGGCGCCGCGCATCGCCTGCGGGAGGATCACCAGGGTGACCGACTGGCGGAACGTCAGGCCGATCGACCTGGCTGCCTCCGCCTGACCGAGCGGCACGGTGTTCACCCCGGAGCGCAGGGACTCGCAGACGAAGCAGGCCGTGTACATGCCGAGCCCCACCACCGCGAGCCGGAAGCTGTTGTCCGTGATGAAGGTCGGCGACTGTCGGCTCGCCAGCTCGATGCCGAGCTGCCCCCACAATCCCAGTGAGCAGCCCAGGACGATCACGGTGACGGGGATGTTGCGCACCATGTTGACGTAGAGGGCACCCGCACGCTGCATGCTCGGCACGGGGGACACGCGCATCAGAGCCAGAATCGACCCGACGACGAACGCGATGACGGCGGACCAGAAGGTCAGCCGGACGTTGACGAGGAACGCGCCGATGACGTCGTACTTGTCGAAGAGGAACCCGATGTCCGCGAAGAAGTCACCCATGCAGCACTCCGTGTCTGGTCAGTCTGGAACGCGTGGCGGTGCGAGCCGGCCGGCCCGCACCGCCACGCGTTCGTGGGCTAGATGTTCTTGTCGCACCCTCGCGGTGACGGCGGGTTCGTCGAGGGGTCGGGCGTGTAGGAGGTGCCCAGGTTCTTCGTCACGAGCTCCTCCCAGGTGCCGTCCGCGACGATCTCTTCAAGCGCTGCGTTGATCGGCTCGCACAGGTCGGAGCCCTGCTGGATCCCGACGCCGTACGGCTCCTCGGAGAAGGGCTTGCCGACGACCTTGAACTGGCCCTCGTACTGCGGCTGGGCGGCGAAACCGGCCAGGATGACGTCGTCCGTCGAGACGGCGTCAACCGTGCCGGCCGACAGGAGCTCGATGCACTCGGAGTACGTCTGGGCCGGGTAGAGCTGAGCCTGCTGTGCGTACTCGTCGCGCAGCCGCTCGGTGGAGTTCGAGCCCTCGACGGCGCACAGCACCTTGTTGTTCAGGTCCTC
>JBQGOU010000037.1:0-15899 GCA_052086865.1 Cellulomonadaceae bacterium | reverse complement strand
CACATCGCCAGCCCAGGCTGGCGACCTCACGCCCTGGTGGCGACCTCACGGGCGGCGGCCGGCGGGCGGGCGGGCGGCCAGCGGCCGGCTGGGGGGCTGGGGGGCTGGGGGGCGGGGGGCTGGGGGCTGGCGATCAGCATTGCCCTTGAGCCCGCTGGAGCGTACGCTCATCGCGTTGATTGTATGACAATCACCATGATGAGCACTCAAGGAGGAGCGCCTGATGACCAACACTGCCCACCCGGTTCCCGCGGACGAACACGGGCCGCAGCGCCTGCCGGGAGAACCCGAGGACTCCGAGACGAACACCGATCTCGACCGGTCGGCCGAGTACGCCCGGGAGCACCCCCAGAAGTTCGCCACCTACCTGGCTCGACGCAAGATCGTGTTCCTCGTTGCCTATGTCGGCTACGTCTGCGCGTACATGGTGCGGAACAACTTCAAGCTCCAGAGCGAGTCGATCCGCCTGGAGAACGGTTGGGAGCTGACCCAGGTCGGTGTCATCCTGACCGCCTTCACCATCACCTACGGCTTCGCCAAGTTCTTCATGGGCGCTCTCTCCGACCGGGTGAGTCTGCGGCGGATCTTCGCCGGGTGTCTCGGGCTGTCGGCGATCTTGTGCATCGGCCTTGGCTTCGTGACCAACTATGTCCTGCTGTTCGCCATGATGCTTGCCCTCGGCACCGTCCAAGGAGCACTCGCGCCGTCCTCGATGGCGATGATCGCCAACTGGTACCCCAACAAGACGCGAGGCTCAGGAATCGCGATCTGGAACACGTCGCAGAACGTCGGTGGGGCAGGGCTCCCGCTCGTGCTGACCTGGCTCGTGACGACCGTCAGCCCGGGCTCGCTGACCATCGGGTTCGTGTTCCCGGGCGCTCTGGTCCTCGCGCTCAGCTTCGTCTTCTGGAAGTACGGCGGTGACCGGCCGGACCAGGAGGGCCTGGACCGGCTCTCGACGATGTACGGCGCGGCCGGGGAGCCTCAGGTCGAAGAGGTCCCGGACGAGGGATACCTGAAGACCTTTGTGCGCTACGTGCTCACCTCCCCCGTCGTCCTGATCGTCGCAACCATCAACGCAATCCTGTACTTCTTGCGATTCGGGATCCTGAACTGGATGCCGGCATTCCTGGGAACGGAGATGGGCTTCTCGGAGCAGCAGTACCTCACGGCATTCTCCGTGCTCGAGTGGATGGCGATCCCTGGGTGCTTCCTGTTCGCCTGGATTGCCGTCAAGGCGCCGAACCGCCAATCCGTCGTCGGCTGTATCGGACTGTTCGCGCTGGCGGGCCTCGTCTACTTCTACATGGGGAACACCAGCTATCCCCTGCTGCTGATCGCCACGGGCCTCATGGGCGGGCTCATCTACGGGCCCCAGCTCATCGTCAACATCATGACCCTCAACGTCGTACCGTTGAAGGCCGCCGGGATCGCCGTCGGGTTCGTGGGACTCTTCGGGTACATCATCGGTGAGATGGCCGCGAACCTCGTGATGCCGATTCTCGCGCAGCACCTGGACTGGACCGCCAGCTTTGTCCTGCTGTCCGTCTTCGCCGCTGCTGGCGCCGTGCTCTACCTCTCGCTCGCCAAGTTCGAGAAGCGCATCGTCAAGGCGTGACGCGCTGAGGGGGGAGGCAGCGCCCGGCCTCCCCCCTCGCGCACACTGCCCGGTCAGGACTCCCGGGCTGCACGGATCTCGTGCCATCGCAGCCTCAGACAGACCAGCGTGCAGGCCACCCCCGTGGCAGCGAGGAGAACGAAGCTCAGCCGCCAACTGGACGCGTCGGCGATCCAGGGCACCCCAAGGTTGGCCGTCACGGCACCGACCAGGTATCCCCCGAGTCCTACCCAGCCCACGGCCACCCCGACGGCGCGTGGCGAGACGAAGTTGACGGTGAGGATGTTGACGATCACCTGCGGCCCGTACACGAGCGCACCCAGCACGAAGGCGGAGACGATCACCGCATCGGCCGACACCGATCCGGCATAGACGAGCACCATGACGACCAACACGGCCGAGGCCACCGCAGCAGCAGCGGCCGTGCGCCGCGGCCAACGCAGGGCAATCACGGAGAAGCCCAGCGCTCCGGGGATGGCTCCCCACTCAAAGGCCGACATGGCGACCGAGGCGTCGTTCGGGTCCAGCCCCCCTTGGGTCACCTGATAGATCGGAATCCAGTTCAGAATCCCGAACCTCATCAGGTACATCAGCGAGTTGAGGACCATGAGCAGTGCAAGGACCTTGTTGCCCAGCACATGGACGCGCACCAACGTCCAGTAGGAGGTCTCCGCCGGGATGTTGAGCTGGGGCGTCGCGTCGGGCCCGAACATCTCTCGCAGTGTGGGCAGCCCCTCCTGCCACGGACGCTCCGCACCGAACCGGTCGACGACGACGGCCGCCACCAGCGCGACGACCCCGGGCAGCCAGAACCCGATCGCCCAGTTGTCTGGCCCGGTCAGCGCCAGGCCACCAGACACCAGCAGCGGGAGCGCCGCAGCCCCCAGGTTCTGCGACGTGTTCCAGACCGCGACACGGCTCCCGCGGGTCTGCGTGGGATACCACGCCCCGAGCATTGCCAGCGCAGCGGGGGCGCACCCACCCTGGACGAATCCGATGATCACCAGGCAGACGACGAGCTCCGCCGGCTCGGTCGCGAACGACATGGCAATGCACGCGAGGGCCGAGATGCCAAGTCCCCAGGAGAACGAGTGCCGCAACGACAGTCTGTCCACGGCGATTCCCATGACCAGCTTGCCGATTCCGTAGCTGAGGGTGAAGCCGGACAAGATCGTCCCGATCTGCGTCGGTGTCCAGCTGAGCTCACGCGCCAGGATCTCGCTGACCACGGCGACGTTGTTGCGCACGAGGTAGCAGGCGGCGTAACCGAGGTAGGCGACGAGAAACATGGTGCGCCGGCGGGCCAGAAAGTCCATGGCTCCACGCCGAGCCCCCGGGGCAAAGTCGTCGTGCACCGCACCACCTTCCGGATCCCTCGGTCAGTGTAGGCGCTGCCTAGGTCGATCGTCATACAATCGGCGGGGAGGTGGTCATGTCACCACGGTCGAGTGCACTGGTCGAGGATCTAGCCCGGCATCTTCGCCGCCGGATCATCGACGGGGAGTACGCACAGAACGCCCCGGTGTCTGAGTCCGGTGTGGCGAACGAGTACGGTGTCGCCCGTCCGACGGCGCGCGCGGCGCTCGAACTCGTCGTCGCCGACGGGCTGCTCCTGCGCAACGCCTACGCCGCGCTGCGGGTGCGGAACGTCCCGCCGGAGGAGCTGCCGGAGATCATCACGCTTCTGAAGTTCACCGAGACGCTGGCCTTCGAGCGGATCCTCGCCACGGGACCGGACTTGCGCGAGATGCGCGACGCCACGAAGGCGAGCGCACACCTCATGCTCGAAGCACTCGTCAGAGCGAGCGGATCCGACCGGCTGGCGCGCATCCACCGCCGCTGCACGTTCGAGCTTCTCCTCGGCCTGAGCCAGTACGGCCAGGCCGACCCGAGCCCAGCACCCGAGACCCGCCGACTGATGGAACGCCTGGTCGAGACGCTGTTCGCCCAGGACCGACCGGAAGCAGAACAGGCTCTCGCCGGCCTGCAGACGCGACGGAGCCTGAGCATCGCGGCACACTCCCCTGCCTGACACCACGCTGCTCACCGCGCTGCGACCCGGAGAGGTCGCCACCTAGGTCCCACATCGCCAGCCCAGGCTGGCGACCTCACGCCCTGGTGGCGACCTCACGGGCGGGCGGGCGGGCGGTGGGCGCGGCCGGGAATGTATCGCCCAGCTCCGGTAGGCGGGAGATACTGACCACATGACTAGCGTCGCCGCCGGCACCGTTCCCGTCGCAGAGCCCGGGTCCGAGCCCGATCTCGCTCTGGTGGCGCGCCGGCTCGCCCGGGACATCGGCGTGCCCTACGCCTTCGTCGTGGTTGACGACGACCCCACCGCTCCCCCGCGTCTGGCCGGCTCGACGCCCCTGCCGCCCGGACCGTGGACCGCGCTGGCCGCCTGCGTGCGCGGCGGAAGCACGATCATCGTGCCGGGGACCCCGGCGCCGATCGAGCCCGACGAGGTCCCGCGTCGGGGCCGCGCCCGGGGGCGCCGGGCGGGGGCGCGGGGGGGGGCCGCACCCCCCCCCCGCCCGCCCCCGCGACTCCGTCGCCGCCGTCCACCGGCACAACCGGCTGCTGCTGCTGATGAGCGAGGCGTTCCTGGAGGCGACCACGCTCGACGACGTCGTGACGACGCTGGCCAACGTCGCCGCCGGCGGGACGGGCGCCGCGTACTCCGGCGTCGCGCTGCGCGACCCGACGAGCGGGGAGTACCGCTACCAGGGCCGCCAGCACCCGGGAACGGGAACGCCCCACGACTGGGTGCCCTTCGTCCCCAGCGATGACTGCCCGGCCGCGCACGTCATCCGCACGCGCCGGCCACTGTTCTTCGCCAACCGCGCCGAGCTGCTGCGGTGCTTCCCCCATGCGCGGCCCGTGCACCTGGGCGCCAACGACCCGGGCACCGGCGCCAGCGCCATCGTGCCGCTTGCGGCCAGCGGCACGGTGTTCGGTGCGCTGACGCTGCGGTGGCTCGCCCCGCGCGAGTTCTCCGACCCGGAGAAGGCCGTCAAGAGCGCGTTGGCCGCCTACGCCGCGCATGCGCTGGACCGCGCACTACTCCTGGAGAACCGCCAGCTCGTCGCACAGACGTTGCAGGCCTCGTTACTCACCGACCTGCCCGACCTCGACGGACTCGAGCTGGGTTGTCTGTACACCCCGTCCTCGCGCTCGGACCAGGTCGGCGGGGACTGGTACGACGCCGTGCGGCTGTCCGGCGGCGGGGCAGGCATCGTCATCGGTGACGTCACCGGTCACGACGTGTCCGCGGCCGCCCGGATGGGTCAGCTGCGGGCCATGCTGCGCGCCTCGCTGTGGGACACGGACGAGGCGCCGTCGGCGTCCCTGAGCCAGCTCGACCGCGTCAACGCGGGCCTCGATCTGGGGATCACCGCCACGGCCGTGGTCGGCCGTCTCGACCGCACCCGTTCCGGCGTCTCCTTCCGCTGGTCCAACGCCGGCCACCTGCCTCCCGTGCTGCGCCGGGCGGACGGGACCGTGCAGCTGCTCGACGCCCGGGGAGACCTGATGCTCGGCGTCGTTCCCGAGACGCCGCGCACCAACCACGAGGTCTCGCTCAGGCGTGGGGACACGCTCGTGCTGTACACGGACGGGCTCATCGAACGCCGGGGCACGCCGCTGCCGGAGAGCATCGCGCGGCTGGCCGAGGCGGTGGGCCGGGTGGGCGGCGCCGCCGCGAGCGACGTCGCGCCGTTGCTGCTGACCGAGACGACGCCCGAGCTCGACGACGACGTCGCCATCCTCGTGGTCCGCGTACCGGACTGACGCACGCGCCGTCGGCCGCATGCCGTGACAGCATGTGACCATGACGACCACCTCCTCCTCCGACTCCGACGTCGCGAGCACCGACGGGCTCTGGATCGAGCGCATCGGCGCCCGGCAGTACACCGCGCACAACGGGCGGGGCGCCCGCGTCGAGATCGGATCGATCGAGCACGACGGACGTTTCACCCCCGGCGAGCTGCTCAAGCTCGCCCTGGCCGGGTGCACCGGCCTGACCAGCGACGCGATCCTGGCCCGGCGCCTGGGCGACGGCTACGCCGCGACGGTGCGCGTCGCGGGGCCCAAGGATCCCGACGACGATCGCTATCCCGAGCTCCACGAACGCCTCGAGGTCGACCTGACCGGCCTGGACGAGTCCATGAGGACCCGGCTGATCACGGCCGTGGAACGCGCCCTCGACTCGAGCTGCACTGTCGCGCGGACCCTGACCCGCGGCGCTCAGGTACACCTGCAGGTCGGCGACGTCGGCTCGGACACGCCGGTCTCCCCCGCGGACGACGAGGCGCACTGACGTGAGCGCCGCGCACCGGGGGCGCGACCTCGTCCGCCGTCCGCTGGACCTCGTGCGGCGTGCGCGCGAGGGTCGGCAGGACCGCGCCGAGTCGACGGACACCGAACCGCTGGGTCCGCTCGAGGCGCTGATCGACCGGGCGGTGCAGATCCCCTCGGCCACCATCCGCAAGCATGTGGACAGCCTGCGCGAACGCAACCCGCAAGCCACGCCTGCCCAGCTCGTGCGCCTGCTCGAGCGCGAGTACCTGCGGGTGGTGCAGGCCACTGGAGGTGCCGTCGGCGCGGCGGCGGCCATCCCCGCCGTCGGCACGGGCACCGCAGCACTGCTCACCTCGAGCGACGTCGCCACGTTCTTCGCCGCGTCGGGTGCCTTCTCCTTTGCCGTGGCGGACGTGCACGGCATCGCCGTCACCGATACCGGACGCCGACGGGCGCTGCTGCTGGCCACGATTCTGGGCGAGGACGCCGTCGCGAGCCTGGGGGCCGCCTCCGTGGTTCCGTGGGGCCGGATGATCCTGACCCACATGCCGCAACAGACGGTCGTCAAGGTCAACAAGATGCTCACCGGCACAGTGCTGCGCCGCTACCTGGCCAAGCAGAGCGGCCTCGCGCTGGGCCGCATGGTGCCGTTCGGCGTCGGCGCCCTCGTCGGTGTCGCAGGCGCACGCGCGCTCGGTCAGGGGGTCATCGCCCAGTCCCGGCGCGCGTTCGGTCTACCTCCTGCGGAGTTCGGGGTGCCGGTCCGCGTCGTGGAGACCGGTGGCGTGCCGCTGATCATCGCACCCCCGCCCGAGGAGTAGCCGCGCCAGCACCGAACCCGGTCAGGCAGCCGCCTCGTCCTAGTCCGCGCAGTGCTTGGTGATCACCATGACGGGGCACTTGGAGTGGTGCAGCACCGCCTGGCTGGTCGAGCCGAGCAGAAGCCCGGTGAACCCGCCGCGTCCGCGCGAGCCGACCACTACCAGGTCGGAGGCGGTGGAGAACTCCGTGAGCAGCTCCGCGCCCGACCCGTCCAGAACGATCCGGCGCACTGTGGCCCCCGGGTAGTCCTTGAGTACGCGGTCCACGATGACATTCAGTCCCTCGGCGACGTCCGCGAGCACCGCCTCGTGGTCGACGGCGGCTGGCAGCCAGGACAGCATTCCGACGCCGGACCCCACCGGGACCCCGGCGACGGCGACCAGTTCGCACTCCCAGATCTGCGCCTGGGCGATGGCGGCTCGCAGCGCGCGCTCGGCCGTCGCCGAACCGTCCACGCCGACGACGATGCGACGCACCGGGATCAGCGGTCGGTTGCCGCGGTTCGTGAAGCCCGCCTCCTCCAGCGGACCCGGCGTCGGCGCCTGCTCCTTCTCGTCGGTGTAGGGCACGACGACGACGGGGCACTTGGCATGCGCGGGCAGAGCGGAGGACACCGTTCCCAGCAGCCGGCCCGTGAAGCCGCCGCGCCCACGCGTTCCCACGACGACCAGTCCATACTGCTTGGACATCTCGACGAGCACCCCCGCCGGGTCACCGGTCGCCACGGAAGCCGTCACGCGGGCGCCGGCGGCCTGCGCGCGGGACTTGGCCTCCTCCACGATGGCCTTGGCGCCCTCGAGGATCGCGGTGTCGTCAAGCGCGGCATAGCCGCCGTCGAGGCTCGCCGCGGTGAAGGAGGGCAGGGAGTAGGTGCACACGACGTGCACACCCCACCCCGTCCGGCCCGCCTGAGCGACCGCCCAGTCCAGGGCGTAGAGGCTGGGCGTGGACCCGTCCACCCCTACCAGTACGACGTCCTTGCGTGCCATGACGAGTCTCCTCTCGGCTTCGAGCCTTCGCGGGCCGCCCCGTGGGGTGGTCCTCCTCCGACTTTACCCGTTCTTCACCCACCGATGCACTGCACACGACAAAGTCCCCGCACCCGTGAGACGGGTGCGGGGACCTTGGAGAGGCGTGCTGCGAACCAGTGTCAGCCGATGCGGATGAACGTCGGGTTCGACTGCCAGATCTCGCGGAACTGGACCGTGCCGCCAGGCTTGGGCGCGTCAATCTGCGTGTTGCCGCCCGCGTAGATTGCGACGTGGCCGGGGGACCAGATGATGTCTCCGGGCTGCGCCTGGTCACGGGAGACGACCGTGCCCGCGTTGCGCTGCGAGGAGGACGTGCGCGGCAGCGAGATGCCGAGCTGCGCGTACACGTAGGAGGTGAGGCCCGAGCAGTCGAAGCCGGACGGGCTGGAGCCGCCGCTGACGTAGGGCACGCCCACGTAGCGACCGGCGATCTCGATGATGGAGGACCCGGCGGCCGCGGCGGGCGGCGCCGTGTTCTCGACGGCCGCGGCAACGGTCTCGGTCTCGGCGGCCGGCGTGGCCGCGGTGGTCTCCGTCTGCGTGGCGGTGGCCGTGCGCTGGGTCGACCGCGAGGCGGCGACGACAACCGGCTCGGGTTCCGGCTCCGGCTCGGGGGCCGGGGTGACCTCGAGGGACACGATCTCGACGTCCCACTCCGCGCTGGCGGTGGTGATGGCCGGGGCCGCCGTGAGCTGCTCACGGGCCTGCTTGGTCAGGGCGCTCACGTCGGTGGCGCCGACGGAGCTTCCGGACACGTCGTTCGGGGCGGCGTTCGCGGGAACCGCGATCATCGACACGAGAAGTCCGGAGGAGGCGGCAACTGCCGCGGAGCGCCGACCCGCCGCGGCGAGGTTGTCCCCGGCGGCGTCGACGAAGATCTGGTGGATGGGGCGGCGTGCTGCGCGGTGCTTCGCGCGGAGCCTGGTGTTCGTCACGTGTTACCTCTCCAGACGCCTTCGAGGTTAGCTGTCGGGTTCGGGTGGGAGAACACCCGGCGGCACCGGACGAACCGGTGCTGCTTCACCCCAAGGGCGCCGTCTCCGACGCCCGTTCATGGGTCCCCCGCCTCTGCCGTACGAGTTGTGAGTCAGGAGGTGCAGCGGCAGAGCTCGGCGTTCCGCACCCCACCTCGTCCAGGGTTCCGGTCGAGGCAAGACAGACGGTACCCCATGATTGCGGGAAATGTCACGTTACGGTCACGACGCCTGTGGACGTGCCGCCCACGCACCGCCGGCTCGCCCTGTTCCGGCGCTCCGAGCCACTGCTCAGACCGGGTCGAGCGCCGAGACGAAGATGTGCCGGGAGATCTCCACGGGGAGCTCGAGAACGGCGTCAGCACCCGACGAGGTGACGGCCAGAACGCCGTCGGCGGGGGTGACCGTCAGCGCGTTGCCCGGCTTGACGCCGGCCGACGCGAGCCGCGCGAGGAGCTCAACGTCCGTCTGCAGCGGCTCGCCGAGGCGCTGCACAGTCACCTCGAGCGTCGCGGACCCGTCCGGGGAGAGCTGCTCCACGTACACCGGCAGCGACACGACGCCGTCGAGGAAGTCGATGTCCTCGCAGTCCTCGCCGAGCTCGGTGAGCCCGGGGATCGGGTTGCCGTACGGGGAGAAGTGCGGGTGGTGGAGCAGATCGACCAGGCGGCGCTCGACGCGATCGCTCATCACGTGCTCCCACCGGCACGCCTCCTCGTGCACGAACTCCCAGTCCAGCCCGATGACGTCGGTCAGGAGCCGCTCGGCGAGCCGGTGCTTGCGCATCACCCGCATGGCCTTGGTGTAGCCCTCGTCGGTGAGCTCGAGATGACGGTCCCCGGTGACCACCACAAGCCCGTCCCGCTCCATTCTGGCGACCGTCTGCGAGACCGTCGGCCCGGAGTGCCCCAACCGCTCAGCGATCCGGGCCCGCAGGGGGACGATGCCCTCCTCCGCAAGCTCATAGATCGTCCGCAGGTACATCTCCGTCGTGTCGATCAGGTCGCTCACGGTGCCAGCCTCCCAGGGTCGCCTCGTCCTGGCGGACAGTCTAGGTGGTGCGCGCCGTCTCGCGCTGGCACCCGCCACAACCCGCGCGCGACCGGCCCGCGTATCCTCGTGCCCGTGCCCACCACTCCCCGCATCGTCATCCCGGCCGATCTCCTTCCCGCCGACGGCCGGTTCGGCTCGGGACCGAGCAAGGTGCGCCCCGCGCAGATGGCTGCGCTCGCCGCCGCCGGGAGCTCGCCGATGGGTACGTCCCACCGCCAGGCTCCCGTTCGCTCGGTGGTCGCCCGGGTGCGCGCCGGCCTGGCCGAGCTCTTCGCGCTGCCCGAGGGGTACGAGGTCGCCCTGGGCAACGGCGGGTCGACCACCTTCTGGGACGTGGCGACGTTCTGCCTGGTCGACGACCGTGCCTCCCACGGCGCGTTCGGCGAGTTCGGCGCCAAGTTCGCCAAGGCCACCCACGCCGCGCCGTTCCTGGCGGACTCCCTCGTCCGGAGCGGTGCGCCGGGCACGGTGGCTCTGCCGGAGGTGCGCGACGACGTGGACGTGTACGCCTGGCCGCACAACGAGACCTCGACCGGGGCGATGGCCCCGGTGCGCCGCCTGCCCGGCACGCAGGACGCCCTCACCCTCGTCGATGCGACGTCGGGCGCGGGCGCCCTGCCCGTCGATGTCGCACAGACGGACGTGTACTACTTCGCCCCGCAGAAGGCCTTCGCCTCCGACGGCGGCCTGTGGCTAGCGCTGTGCTCCCCCGCCGCCGCCGAGCGCACCGCGCGGCTGACATCGGAGCGCTGGGTGCCCGAGTCACTGTCGCTGCAGCTCGCGCTGGACAACTCCCGCAAGGACCAGACCCTCAACACCCCGGCCGTGGCGACCCTGGTGCTGCTCGCCGAGCAGATCGAGTGGATGCTGGCGAACGGCGGGCTCGCGTGGGCCGCACAGCGCTCCGCCCTGTCCGCCGGGCACCTGTACACGTGGGCCGAGACGCGGCCGTGGGCCACGCCCTTCGTCACGGACCCGGCCGAGCGCTCGACAGTCGTCGGGACCATCGACCTGGACCCCGCGATCGACGCGCCCGCCGTCGTGGCCGCGCTGCGTGAGAACGGGATCCTCGACGTCTTCCCCTACCGCAAGCTGGGCCGCAACCAGCTGCGGGTCGGGATGTTCCCCGCGGTCGAGCCCGACGACGTCGCCCGCCTCACCCGCTGCGTGGACCACGTGGTCGAGCACCTGGGCTGAGCCCGCAGGCCGCCCCCTGGCCACCCCCTGGCCGCCCCCTGGCCGTGAGTTCGCGTGTCCGGTGGTGGGGGGGGGGGGGGGGGGGGGGGGGGCCGCCCCCCCCCCCGCCCCCCCACCACCGGACACGCGAAGTCACCAAAGGCGCAGAGTCGCCGGGGCAGGGCCGCCGGGGCAGGGGCTCAGGAGCACAGGGGCGCCGGGCGGGGCATCAGCTCGCGCAGGCGAGGCCGTTCTCCAGCGCGGTCAGGTTGGCGCGCATGACGTCCTGGTAGTCCGCATCCGCGTCCGTGTGCCCCTCGATGGGGTCGAGCTTGGCGACGTCGACTCCGAGATCGTCGGCGAGGGTCTGCGTCACCTTGGGACTGGTGAGCACCTCGAAGAACACCGTGCGCACGCCCGCCTCCTCGACGACGGCGCGAACCTCGCGCAGTCGAGCCGGGGATGGCTCTGCCTCGGGGTTGATCCCGGAGATGCCCACCTGCACCAGGTCGAAGCGCTGGGCGAGGTAGCCGAAGGCCTCATGCGAGACGACCAGCGTCGCCGCCGCACAGGGCGCGAGACCGTTGCGGAAGTCCTGGTCCAGCGCCACGAGCTCGCCGACGAGCCGCTCGGCGTTCGCCCGGTACTCCTCGGCGTGCTCGGGATCGACCTGCGCGAACCGCTCCGCCACCTCGGTGCCGACGTCGGCCAGGCGCGTGGCGTCGAGCCAGAAGTGCGGGTCGAGGACCGCGCCCTCGGCTGCCGGCACCCCCGGTCCGTTCGGCGACCGCTCCATCCGCGCGGCCTCGGCCACGTCCAGGGCGGCGCCCGGTTCGACCGTCGTGACGGCCTGGTCCACCGCCGCCTGGAAGTCAGAGAGATAGAGGACGACGTCGGCTGTGCCGATCTCGCGGATCTGCGCGGGCGAGAGCTCGAGGCTGTGCGGGTCGGCAGCGGCTGGCGTCATGTTGGTGACCTGCACGTGGGCACCGCCCACCTGCTCAGCAACGTACTGCAATGGGTAGAACGAGGCCTGGACCTGCACCCGGGCGTCGTCGGCCGCGTCGGCACTGCCTGAGGGCGCACCGCATGCCGTCAGGGTTGCCACGAGGAGCAGGGCGAGCGCGGCGCAGCCGCGAGTGTGGGACGGGAACATGGGCGATCCTTCGTGACGTGGTACGGGAGTGCCGGCGCGCGTATGCGGTGGCGGGGCCGCAGGCCGGCCCCGCCACCGCTCAGGGCGATCAGTCCTGGTGACCGTCCTCGTCGTGACCGTCCTCGTCGTGACCGTCCTCGTCGTGACCGTCCTCGTCGTGGTGGCCGTACTCGCTGGAGCCGGCCTCGACGTTGCCCGACACTCCGTTCAGCTCGTTCGGCGTCACCGTGAGCTCGGCAGACTTCCAGACCTCACCGGTCGGCACGTCGACCGCGTGGATCGACTTCGTCGCGGGATCGGTCACGTAGGCCGAACCGTCGAGGAAGAAGATCGTCGGTCGGGGTTCCTGCCACTCCAGCGGCTCCTCCCACGCGTCGATGACGGGAATGGACTTCACGAGCTGCTTGGTCTCGACGTCGATGACGTGGATCTGCCCGTCCGTGCCGAGCACGAGGGCGTCGCCGTCATCGCTGCGCGCGAGGGAGCGGAACGTGTAGCTCGAGGGCAGGTCGACCAGGGTCAGCTCGCCGGTGGCGGTGTCCGTCAGCGAGACACGGGTGGGGCGCTCGAGCTCGGCGTCGGGGTCGGTCTTGTAGTCACCCAGGACGACGGTCGAGTCGTCGTATCCGGCCTGATTGCCGATGCGCCCGTACGCGTCGGGGCTCGAGACCTTCGAGATCTCGCCGTTCACGTAGAGCAGGACACCGTCCTGGCAGCCGATCAGCACGGCCTCATCCTTTGCGGTGGCCTCGCCGTGCACGCCCGGGCAGTCGTCCGAGGCGGCGATCTCGACGTTGTTGGCGTCAAGCACGCGGATGCCGGTGCGGCCGTCGTCGTCGCCCTCCGAGACGACCAGACGCCCGTCCTCGAGCTCGATTGCGACCCCGTGGTGCGCATGCGGGGTGGTGTACTCGCGCAGCTCGACGTCCGGGTCCGCAACATCGCTCGCGTCGAAGACCGTGACCTCGCCGGTGCCGTCGTCGAACAGCGCGGTCCGCCCGTGGTGGGCCACGACGTGGCCGGGCTTCTGGGCGGGGAAGACCGTGTCGGTCAGCTCCGGCTCAGCGACGTAGTAGTGCGAGTGGTCGCCGTGCGGCTCGGCCCACGCACCGGCGTCGAGCAGCTGGAATCCGCCGGTCGTCGAGACGAGCAGGTGCCGTCCGTCGCCGACGCCGTTGATGCGGTTGAACCCGGACAGCTCGATGTCCTTGACGACCTCGAAGGTGGTCGCATCCAGGATCTGGATGCCGCCGTCGTAGGTGATAGCGATCCGCGGGGTGGCGGCGGCGGCCTCGGTGGGCGCGGCGGCCTCGGTTTCGGTGGGCTCCTCGGTCTGCGCCGCTGAGTCGCTTGTCGTCGGGTCGGCGGCCACGTCGGATCCACCGCAGCCGGCAAGCAGCGCGAGAGGCAGGACCAGGCCGAGCGTGAGCGCGCCGTACCGGCGCCCTCGGGAGGGGGTGGTGAGTCTCATGCGTGAATCGGGCTCCGGGCAGGAGCCCACTCCTTTCAGATGTCCGACGGCACTGACGCCGCCGGAGTGAGTGTAACGATAATCCTTATCAATCAGGAACCGACGACGCCTCAGCCCTGTCGGCCCTTCCACCGGGGGTTCTTCTTGTTGATCACGAAGACCTTGCCGTGGCGGCGCACCACGATTGAGCCCTCCTTGTTCTTCAGCGAGCGCAGCGACGCCCGGACCTTCATCGGGTCGCCCCCTCATCCGCCGTCGACGGCTCGCTCGCAGTGCCGACGCCCCGGACCCCGTAGCGCCTCCGGAACTTCTCGACACGCCCGGCCGTGTCCACGACGCGCGCGGTGCCGGTGTAGAACGGGTGGCTCGCACTGGAGACCTCGACGTCGATGACGGGGTAGGTGTTGCCGTCCTCCCACTCAATGGTGCGCGGGGCATGCCGCGACGCCCCCGAGTCGCCACCCGCCAGGGTGGAGCGGGTCAGGAAGGCAAAGCCCGCGGCGGCGTCGCGGAACACGACGGGACCGTAGGTGGGGTGGATGTCCTTCTTCATGCCGGTCTCCTCACCAGCTCGACTTCGTCACACCCGGCAGCTCGCCGCGGTGCGCCATGTTCCTGAGGTTGATCCGGGACAGTCCGAACCTGCGGTTGAAGGCGCGGGGCCGGCCGTCGGCCACGTCCCGGTTGCGCAGGCGCGTGGCACTCGCGTCACGCGGCTGCCTGCCCAGCTCCGCCTGCGCCTCAGCCTTCTGCTCGAGGGTCGACGTCGGCGCGGCGATGGTCCGCTTGAGCTCGGCGCGGCGCTCGGCGTAGCGGGCGACGATCTCGCGGCGCTGGGCGTCGCGGGCGATCTTGGACTTCTTGGCCATCTCAGCGCTCCTCGCGGAAGTCGACGTGGCGGCGCGCGACGGGATCGTACTTGCGCAGCACCAGCCGGTCGGGATTGTTGCGGCGGTTCTTACGGGTCACATAGGTGAACCCGGTGCCCGCCGTGGAGCGCAGCTTGATGACGGGACGCAGATCGGCACTCCTGGCCATCAGACCTTCTCCCCGCGAGCACGGATCTGGGCAACGACGACGTCGATCCCCTTGCGATCGATCGTCTTGATCCCCTTGGCACTCACGCGCAGCGTGACGTGCCGGCCCAGCGAGGGCACCCAGAACCGCTTCTTCTGCACATTGGGGTTGAACCGACGCTTGGTGCGCACATGGGGGTGCGAGATCGAGTGGCCGAAGCCCGGCGTGGTGCCGAGGACCTGGCATCTGGCTGACATGAGCATTCCTTCGTGACGGGACGTGGCGGCTCGGCTACAGTAGATAATGAGAACCGTTCTCGTCAAATAGGGTAGGCTACCCTTGGCACGGCGCCCCCTGGCGTCTGACCGACGAGAGCACCACTTCGCCTCACGACGGAAGAGCCCTGCATGCACCACTTCGCCGACCACCGCGTCGCACTCAGCACGCTCACCACCATCGATCCCGTGCTGCGCGACAGCGCCCTCTTCGGCCTGCTGGTCGACGCTCCGCGCACGGTTGCGCTGCGACACGACATCCGCGCGGACGATGGCATGCTGCGCCGGGTCGTCCTCGACGCGACCGGAGTCCTTGAGGACGTTCTCGTCCCGCTCGAGCACGCCTGCCTGTCCTGCACCGTCCGCGAGGACGCGATCCCGCAGCTGCGTGCGCTTGCGCAGGACGGGCGCTGGGACTCGATCGTCCTGGCGCTCCCCGTCGCGGCGGAGCCGCTGGCGGTCATCCGCGCGCTCACCCACGAGACCCAGCGCGGTGGCGAGCTGGACGGGCTGCGGATCGCCAGCACCGTCACCGTCGTCGACGTCGAACGCGCCGAGGCCGACCTGCTCGACGACGCCCTCGTGGCCGAGCGCGGCATCGGCCTGACCGACGCCGATGACCGTTCGGTCGGCGAAGTGCTGTCCGCCCAGCTCGAGCAGGCCGACGTCGTCGTCGTCGAGGGCGAACGTCGCACCGCCCCGACCGGGTCGGGGCTGGTGGAGCGGCTGCGGGCGGCGGGCTCCACCCGCGTGGAGGGCGTCTTCGCGCTCAGCGCCCAGGACCTGGCCGCGCGGCGACACCACCACCACGCCGACGAGCGCCGCGCACACCCCTCGGGTGACCGCGCCGCCCAGCCGCTGCAGGCCGACCCGGGCGATGCCAGCTGGACGCTCGAGCTTAGCTCGACCCTGCCGTTCCACCCCGAACCGCGGCTCGACGAGATCGTGCGCCAGGGCACGGGGCGTCTGCGCAGCCGCGGGGTGTTCTGGGTGCCCAACCGCCCCGA
>JBQGOU010000036.1:2689-15959 GCA_052086865.1 Cellulomonadaceae bacterium | reverse complement strand
CCGGGGCACGATCCGGAACGCTGGGCGCGGGAGCTGCGCGATCTTCTCGCCGACGACGTCGGGCGGGCACGGCTCGCGGCCGGTGCCGCCGACGTCGGCCGTGGTTTTGGGTGGGACCGCGCCGCGCACCGGATGCTCGAGGTGTACGACCGTGCGCGGCGCGCCAGGGCCGCCGCGCGCTGAGGGCAGGGCCCGGCGCTCCGGCGAGCCACCGGGGGCCCGAAGTCCCCCCGACCCGCCGGTGCCCATGCGGCACAATGGGAGCCATGACCTACACCCTTGTGCTGCTCCGCCACGGCGAGAGCGAATGGAACGCGAAGAACCTGTTCACCGGCTGGGTCGACGTCCCCCTCTCGGAGAAGGGCGTCGGCGAGGCCAAGGCCGGCGGCAAGATGCTCGCTGACGCGAACATCCTGCCCGACGTCGTGCACACCTCGCTGCTGCGCCGTGCGATCACCACAGCGAACTATGCGCTCGACGAGGCGGACCGGCTGTGGATCCCCGTGAAGCGCAACTGGCGTCTGAACGAACGCCACTACGGCGCGCTGCAGGGCAAGAACAAGAAGCAGACGCTCGAGGAGTTCGGCGAGGAGCAGTTCATGCTCTGGCGCCGGTCCTACGACGTGCCGCCGCCCGCGATCGAGCTCGGCTCGGAGTTCTCCCAGGACGCGGACCCGCGCTACGCCGACGCGCCCGTGGTCACCACCGAGTGCCTCAAGGACGTGCTCGTTCGTGCGCTGCCGTACGTCGAGTCGGAGGTGTGGGGCGACCTGAAGGCCGGCAAGACCGTGCTGGTCGCGGCGCACGGCAACTCGCTGCGTGCCATCGTCAAGCACCTGGACGGGATCTCGGACGAGGACATCGCGGGCCTGAACATCCCCACGGGCATCCCGCTCGTGTACGAGCTCGACGAGAACTTCACGCCGGTCGTCAAGGGCGGCACCTACCTGGACCCGGAGGCCGCGAAGGCCGCCGCGGCCGCCGTCGCGAATCAGGGCAAGTAACCGCACGACCCGCTGCGCCGGCCGCACCGGCCCGGGGCACGACGACGGGGGCGAGGATCATCCTCGCCCCCGTCGTCATGCCTGGGGCCGGTGCGCGGGTAACCCGCGCAGCCAGGAGCCGCGCAGCGCAGGGCGACTCGGCGGCAGCGCAGCGCGACTAGGCGTGCGTGCGGGACGAACCGTCGTCGAAGGCGCCCGTGACGAGGAACAGCACGCGCTTGGCGATCGACACGCCGTGGTCCCCGAAGCGCTCGTAGTAGCGCCCGAGCAGCGTCACGTCGACGGTCTGCTGGGGGGTGCCGTGCCAGTCGGCGCCCAGCAGTGCGGCGAAGGTGTCCTGGTGCAGGGTGTCGAGAAGGTCATCGTCGCGCTGGATGTTGTGCGCGACGGTCAGGTCCCGCGTGGTCAGCAGCGTCGTGATCCGGCGGGCGACCCGCACGGCGGCGTCGTTCATCTCCCCGAACGTCTCCGCAAGCGGCTCGGCGACCGCGTGCCGGGGGTACCGGCCACGCGCCACCTGGGCGATGTGACGGGCAAGGTCACCCATGCGTTCGAGCGTCGCGCTCATCCGCAGGGCGCTGACGACCACGCGCAGGTCGGTGGCGACGGGCTGCTGCTGGGCGAGCAGCAGGATGCACCTCTCGTCGAGATCGCGCTCGATCGCGTCGATCTCCTGGTCCTGCGCGATGACCTGCTGGGCGAGCTCGAGATCAGCGGTCAGCAGTGCCGTGCCGGCACGCGTGATCGCGGCCTCGACCAGCCGGCTCATCTCGGTCAGGTCGCCGCCGACCTGGGTGAGCTCGGCCTCGAAGATCTCCCGCATGTGCTCTCGCCTCTCGATCGGTGGTGTGCTGCCGGTGATGCGCAGTCGGTGGTGTGCCGTCGTGGCGTGCTGCCCTGCATGCCATGCCGCGGCGCGCCATGTCCTACTCTCGCACCGACCTCGGTCGGCAAGGTGAACGCGCGCCGCTGCCCAGGTGAACTCTCGGTGACCAATGCACACCCGATGCGGCAAACACCGTGCGGCGTGGACGGCGGCCCGTAGGCTGGACGCTGTGAACGGTCTCGAGCTCATCCTGGGCGGAATCGTGGGCCTGGTCACCGGTGTGTTCGCCACGCTCATGTTCCGTGTGAGCGAGCGTCAGCAGCGTCGACCCGCTCCCGTCGCGCCCGCCGACCTCGACGAGGGTCTGGTCCGCGCGCTCGCGGTGCTGCGCTCGGCGGCCGTGGTGCTCGGCGTCGACGACGAGGTGATCCGGGCGAGCGCACCGGCCTACGCGCTCGGCATCGTCCGCAACGATGCCCTGGCCCACCCGGTTCTGGAGGACATGGTCGCCGAGGTCCGCTCGAGCGGGGAGATCCTCGATGAGGAGCTCGAGCTGCCGCGGGGGCCGAGCGGCAGAGGGAACGTGCTGCTGCAGGTCCGCGTCGCCCAGGTCGATGCGCACCACGTGCTCGTCCTGGTCGAGGACCGCACCGAGGCGCGTCGGCTCGAGGCGGTGCGCCGGGACTTCGTCGTCAACATCTCGCACGAGCTCAAAACCCCCGTCGGGGCGCTCGCCCTGCTCGCCGAGACCGTGCAGGACGCCGCCGAAGACCCTGTGGCCGTGCGCCGCTTCTCGGCGCGGATGCAGTCCGAGGCGCACCGGCTCGGGACGCTCGTGCACGAGATCATCGAGCTCTCCCGGCTCCAGGTCGCCGGCTCGGCGCAGGCGATCAGGTCCATCCCCGTGGGCCCAGCGGTCCAGGAGGCGGCGGACCGGTCGCGGACCGGAGCCAGCGCCCGCAGGATCCGGCTGACCGTCGCGGGGGACCTGGACGCGCACGTCTTCGGCGACCACACGATGCTCGTGACGGCGCTGCGCAACCTTCTGGACAACGCGGTCGCCTACTCCGCCGAGGGAACGTCCGTGAATATCGGGGTGCGTCAGTCCGGGGAGTTCGTCGAGCTCTCCGTCGTCGACCAGGGCATCGGCATCGCCCCCGAGGCGCAGGCTCGGATCTTCGAACGCTTCTACCGTGTCGACCCGGCCCGCTCGCGCGAGACCGGTGGGACCGGACTTGGCCTGAGCATCGTCAAGCACGTGGTCGCCGAGCATGGCGGCGAAATCGACGTGTGGTCGCTTCCTGGACAAGGGTCGACCTTTGTCCTGCGGATCCCTGCCGATCAGGAGTCCGACATGCTGGACATCACCCCGGAACGTCCGCGGTCCGACCAGGCGACGGACGACATCGACGGCCCGGCACCAGCCGTCCAGCCGTCCCACGAGAGGAACGAGACCACCGCATGACCCGCATTCTGGTCGTCGAGGACGAACCCTCCTACGCCGAGCCGCTGACCTACCAGCTCGAGCGCGAGGGGTTCCAGGTGGTCGCCGTCGGGACGGGGCCCGAGGCGCTTGCCGCCTTCGACGCCGAGGGCGCGGACCTCGTGCTCCTCGACCTCATGCTGCCCGGCCTGTCCGGCACCGAGGTCTGCCGTGCCCTGCGCGCACGGTCCACCGTGCCCGTCATCATGCTGACCGCGAAGGACGGCGAGATCGACAAGGTGGTCGGCCTCGAGATCGGGGCCGACGACTACGTCACCAAGCCGTACTCCTTCCGCGAGCTGCTTGCCCGGATCCGCGCCGTGCTGCGCCGGCACGGCGAGGCCGCAGTGCCCGCGCCCACCGCCGCGGCGCCGCCGGAGGAGGCGCAGGAGGAGCCGGACGACGTGCTCGCCGTCGCCGGCGTCCGGATGGACGTCGACCGTCACGTCGTGACGGTGGACGGCAACCCGGTGGGCTTCCCGCTCAAGGAGTTCGAGCTGCTCGAGCTCCTCCTGCGCAATGTCGGGCGTGTGCTCACTCGCGGCCAGCTCATCGACCGGGTGTGGGGCTCGAACTACGTGGGCGACACCAAGACGCTCGACGTCCACGTCAAGCGCATCCGCGCGAAGATCGAGCCCGAACCCTCGCACCCGCGGATTCTCGTCACAGTGCGCGGACTGGGCTACAAGGTCGACGACGACGTCTGAGACAGCGCCCGAGTCGACGTCCGCGGGCCGCGGCAGAACCTGCCCGCGCGCCGAGGTGTTGTTGTGCACTGTTCACCTGGCGTTCACCAGGCGGGTGCCGTGGCGTCATTCCCCAGGCCTAGCGTCGAAGACAGGTCGCGAGCGTCTGCTCGGGACATGTCGGTAGACAGCTCGCACAGGATGGAAGAACCAGTGACTCTCAGCCGTATCCACCGCGCAGGCTCCGCGATCGCCGTCGGCGCCCTGGCGCTCGCGCTCGCCGCATGCGGTTCCAACGACTCCGGTGACACCACGACCGGTGGGTCCACAAGCGGATCGGGCGACGCCGCGACGGACGACAGCTCGCTCAGCGGCATCCTCGCCGGTGCCGGCGCCTCCTCCCAGGGCAAGGCCATGGAGGGCTGGATCGCGGGCTTCAACGACCTCGCCCCGGACGTGCAGCTCAGCTACGACCCGGCCGGCTCCGGCGCGGGCCGCGAGCAGTTCATCGCCGGCGGCGTGCAGTTCGCCGGCTCGGACTCGCCGCTGAAGGCCGAGGAGGTCACGGCAGCCACGGACCGCTGCTACGGCAGCGAGCCCATCGAGCTCCCGCTCTACATCAGCCCGATCGCGGTCGTCTACAACCTGCCCGACGTCGACACCGATCACCTGCAGCTCTCGGCCGAGACCCTGGCGAAGATCTTCAACCGCGACATCACCACGTGGGACGACCCGGCCATCGCCGCCGAGAACGAGGGCGTGGACCTGCCGTCCATCGACATCATCCCGGTGAACCGCTCCGACGAGTCGGGCACCACCGAGAACTTCACCGAGTACCTCGCCGCGGCCGGCAACGGTGCGTGGACCCACGAGCCGAGCGGTGACTGGCCCCTGTCGGGCGGCCAGTCCGGTGCGAAGACCTCGGGCATGGTCGACACCGTCTCCGCCGCCGAGGGCACGATCGGGTACGCGGACGCGTCCCAGGCCGGGGACCTCGGCACCGTCGCGATCAAGGTCGGCGACGAGTACGTGCCCTTCTCGCCCGAGGCCGGGGCATTGGTCGTCGTGGCCTCGCCGCGCGCCGAGGACGCCACCGACACCCGGATCGTGGTCGACCTCGACCGCAACACGACCGAGTCGGGTGCCTACCCGCTCGTCCTGATCTCCTACTCGATTGCGTGCACCACGTACGAGGATGCGTCCGAGGCCGCGAACGTCAAGGCGCTGCTGAGCTACATCGCGAGCGAGGAGGGTCAGGAGCGCTCCGCCGACGCGAGCGTCGCCGGCTCCGCGCCGATCTCGGCAGACCTTCGCGCCGAGGTCGAAGGCATCCTCGCGACGATCTCCGCGAGCTGACCGACCCCACGGACCGGGTCGGTCGGGCGCGTTGCCCGACCGACCCGGTCCTGACCGGCGCCGTGGCACGCGGCGCAGGCGAACCCCTACGATCACGGGAGTGCAGAACGTGGCAGTGACGAGTCCCGCGAAACCCGGGCAGGAGGTCGGACGGTCGATGAGACGTCGCAAGACCGGGCTGGCCAGCAAGCTCTTCGAAGGTGTGTCCACCGGCGCCGGGCTGCTCATCATGATCGTCCTCGCCGCCGTCGCGATCTTCCTCTTCGTCCAGGCGTGGCCGGCGCTGACCGCGTCTGCCGATGAGCTCAAGAAGATCTCGTGGTTCAACTCGGACAGCCTGGGTGGGTACGTTCTGCCGCTGGTGTTCGGAACGCTGCTCTCCGCGGTTCTGGCGCTCCTGATCGCCGTGCCGCTCTCGCTCGGCGTCGCGCTGTTCATCTCCCACTACGCCCCGCGCCGGATCTCACAGCTGCTCGGCTACGTGATCGACCTGCTGGCGGCCATCCCCAGCGTGGTCTACGGGCTCTGGGGCGCCCTGTGGCTCGCCCCCGCGCTCGACCCGGTGTTCCGCTGGCTGACCGACGTCCTCGGGTTCATCCCGTTCTTCGCGGACTACACCGCGCCCAACCGCAACATCCTCATGGCCTCGACCGTGCTCGCCGTCATGATCCTGCCGATTATCACCGCGGTTTCGCGTGAGGTGTTCCTGCAGACCCCGGTGCTGCACGAGGAGGCTGCGCTCGCGCTCGGCGCGACCCGCTGGGAGATGGTCCGCATGGCCGTCCTGCCCTTCGGCCGTTCCGGGGTGATCAGCGCGGCGATGCTCGGACTCGGGCGCGCGCTCGGCGAGACGATGGCGGTGCTGATGATCCTCTCGCCCGGGTTCCTCGTCTCGTTCTTCCTGCTGCAGCCCGGACAGCACCAGACGATTGCGGCGAACATCGCCTCGAAGTTCCCTGAGGCCAGCGGCCTGTCGGTCAGCGTCCTGATCGCCACCGGTCTGGCACTTTTCGTCATCACGTTCGCGGTCAACCTGTTCGCCCGGTGGATCGTGGCCCGCCGCGCCGAGTTCTCTGGAGCCAACTGATGTCCTCCCTCAGCGCCCCCGCCGGTCCCCGGAGCGGCCAGGACGTCCCCGCGGCGCGGAACCGCACGCGGTTGCCCGCCTGGGCCCCATGGGCCGCGGCCGGGGCCGCGCTCGCAGTCTCCCTCGGTGTGCTGGCCCTGTTCGCCGAGCCCACGGTCGCCTCGACGGTGGCGCTTGCGGCGGCGCTCTACGTGGTGGGACTCACGACGGTCTCACGCATCGTGGAAGGCGGCCGGTGGGCGACCGATCGCCTGGCCTCCACCCTGGTCTCGCTCGCTTTCGGCGTGGCGCTGATCCCCCTGGTGTCCCTGCTGTGGACCGTGGGCAGCCGTGGCGCGGCAATGCTCAGCGTCGATTTCCTCACGACTGACATGGTCGGCGTCTTCGGCGACATGACCAGTGGCGGGGTGGTGCATGCCCTCATCGGCACCCTCATGGTGACGCTCACCGCCGCCCTGATCTCCGTGCCGATCGGGCTGCTCACGGCGATCTACCTCGTGGAGTACGGGCGCGGACCCGTGGCGCGCGTGATCACCTTCCTCGTGGACGTCATGACCGGCATCCCGTCCATCGTCGCGGGTCTGTTCGCCGTTGCGCTGTTCACCATCGTGATGGGACCGGCCTACCGTGCCGGAATCATGGGCGCCGTCGCGCTGTCGCTGCTGATGACCCCGGTCGTGATCCGATCGGTGGAGGAGATGCTGCGCCTGGTGCCCAACGAGCTGCGCGAGGCGTCCTACGCCCTGGGCGTGCCCAAATGGCTCACCATCATCCGGATCGTGCTGCGGACCGCGATTGCGGGCATCGTGACCGGTGTCATGCTGGCGGTTGCCCGCGTCATCGGCGAGACCGCCCCCCTGCTGATCACTGTCGGGATGGTCACGCGGACCAACTGGAACGTGTTCGAGGGCCGAATGGCGACGCTTCCGGTGTTCGCTTACAACCAGTACGAGCAGGGGGGTGTCGGGGTGGACCGTGCCTGGGCCGCCGCACTCACCCTGATCGTCGTCGTCATGCTCCTCAACCTTCTCGCGCGGTTCATCGGACGCGTGTTCTCCCCCAAGACCTCTCGCTGAACCCACGCAGCGCCGCACCGCGGCGCGGAAGGAATCACCCCATGGCCAAGCAGATCGACGTCGCGGACCTGGACGTCTACTACGGCGACTTCCTCGCCGTCGAAGGCGTCTCGATGGTCATCGAGCCCAACGCCGTCACCGCGCTCATCGGCCCGTCCGGCTGCGGCAAGTCGACCTTCCTGCGCACGCTCAACCGCATGCACGAGGTCATCCCGGGGGCCCGCGTCGAGGGCAAGGCCGTGATGGACGGCCAGGACCTGTACGGGCCCGACGTCGATCCGGTCGAGGTGCGCCGTCAGGTCGGGATGGTTTTCCAGCGCCCCAACCCGTTCCCGACCATGTCGATCGCGCAGAACGTGCTTGCCGGCGTCAAGCTGAACAACAAGCGGATCAGCAAGTCCGCCGCCGAGGAGCTCGTCGAGACCTCGCTGCGCGGGGCGAACCTGTGGAACGAGGTCAAGGACCGCCTCGACCGCCCGGGATCGTCGCTGTCCGGCGGGCAGCAGCAGCGCCTGTGCATCGCCCGGGCCATCGCGGTCAAGCCGGAGGTCCTGCTCATGGACGAGCCCTGCTCCGCCCTGGACCCGATCTCCACCCTGGCCATCGAGGACCTGATCGCCCGGCTGAAGGACGACTACACGATCGTCATCGTCACCCACAACATGCAGCAGGCGGCACGTGTGAGCGACACGACCGCGTTCTTCAACATCGCCGGCACCGGCAAGCCCGGCAAGCTCATCGAGATGGATGACACGGCGACGATGTTCTCCTCGCCGTCTGTGCCGGCAACCGAGGACTACATCTCGGGTCGGTTCGGGTAGGTCCGGCTCAGGCCGTCGGGACGTACGGCGCGTACTGGGGCAGCTCGCCGTCGAGCACGGGCACGGGCACGGTCTCGACCTGCTGACCGACGATGCCGACCTCCAGGGGCAGCGTCGCCCCAGGCGCCGCGTCAACGGCGTCGAGCAGCAACGGGCGGCCCGCCTCGCCGCCGATCAGCACGGTCTGGCCTGCCTCGACCTGGAGGTCGGTGCCGGCGAGCGACACGACGGCGTCGGCGGGTCCGGAGTTGCGTACGGCGCCGAGCACGGCGCCCGGGTCACCCTCGGCGGCCGTCAGCACGAGGAGGTTCTGCACGATGACGCCGTCCGCGAGGACGACGCGCAGGCCGTCCGAAGGCGCATAGGCGTGCTGGGTCATGATCGGCGCGCAGCCGGAGACTGCCAGGGCTCCGGCAGTGGCCAGCACAGTCAAGGTCGCTCTACGGCCGTTCATGCGTGCTCCTCGCAGACGTGACAGGTCGGGACTGCGCCCAGCGTAGTGCCTGGTGCGGCATGAGCGGGTCGCCTTCGCCATGACCTGCGCAAACGGTCCTCGAACGCCCCGGATCCCCGGCGGGCGCCATGGTAAGATGGGCATCCGCGAAAGGGGACTTCTGCAGATGACGTTCAATGTAGGGGAGACCGTTGTCTACCCGCACCACGGTGCAGCGCTGATCGAAGAGATCAAGGTTCGAACCATCCGCGGAGAGGAAAAGACCTACCTCAAGCTGAAGGTCGCCCAGGGCGACCTGACGATCGAGGTGCCCGCCGAGAACGTCGACCTTGTCGGCGTGCGGGACGTGGTTGGCCAGGAAGGCCTTGACCAGGTCTTCGAGGTGCTGCGTGCGCCGTACACCGAGGAACCGACGAACTGGTCCAGGCGCTACAAGGCCAACCTCGAGAAGCTGGCCTCGGGTGACGTGATCAAGGTCGCCGAGGTCGTGCGCGACCTCTCGCGACGTGATGCGGACCGCGGCCTGTCGGCCGGGGAGAAGCGCATGCTGTCGAAGGCGCGTCAGATCCTCGTCTCCGAGCTCGCGCTCGCGGAGCACACCGAGGAGGAGAAGGCCGAGGCCATCCTCGACGAGGTGCTCGCGTCCTGAGCTGACTGATCGGTTGTGAGCTGACTGATCGAAGGCCCCGGTCCGCATGCGGACCGGGGCCTTCGGCACTCCCGGTCGCGGGGAGTTTCCGGTCGCCGGTCACCGGCTGGCCCGTGGCCCGCTGCCTGCCGGTCGCCCGCTGGGCTACGGTGCTGCCTGTGACCACCTACGCGATCCTCACTGCCGCGGGCGCTGGTTCCCGGTTTGGCGCGGATGTGCCGAAGGCGCTCGTGCTACTTGGCGGAGAGCCCCTCGTCGTGCATGCGGCGCGACGACTGCTCGACTCGGGAGCCGTCGAGCACCTCGTCGTCACCGCGCCCGGATCGGCGCTTGAGGCGGTGCGGGCCGCTCTGGCACAGGCCGGCCTGCCCGCCGCCGTCGTGCCGGGTGGGGCGAGCCGTCAGGAGTCGGTTGCGCTCGGGTTGGCGGCCGTGCCCGATGACGCCGACGTCGTCCTGGTGCACGACGCTGCCCGTGCGCTGGCCCCGCTCACGCTCGTCGCCCGGGTGGTGGCCGCTGTGCGTGCGGGCCGAGCCGGGGTTGTGCCCACGCTGCCCGTTGCGGACACGATGAAGCGCGTCGCGGTCCGTGAGGGCGGTGAGGCCATGCTCGGGCCCGGTGTTGAGCTCGTTGCCGAAACCGTTCCGCGCGCCGACCTGCGGGTCGTGCAGACTCCCCAGGGCTTTGACGCACAGGTGCTGCGCGCCGCGCACGCCAAGCACCGCGACCGGGGCCGTGACGAGACCGTGGCTGCGACGGATGACGCCGCGCTTCTCGAGGCCGAGGGCGTCCAGGTCTGGTCGGTGCTCGGGGACGAGCTCGCGACGAAGATCACGACGCCGAGCGATCTGGTCCGGGCCGAGCTGCTGCTGCGCGGAAGCCAGGGTGCGACCGACGGCGGTGCGGCGGACGGCGGTGCGGCGGACGGCGTCGCCGCCGATGACGATGACATCGATGGCGGGGGCGCGTCGGACTGGCGTACCGGCCTGCCGCGCACGGGGGTGGGCGTCGATGTGCACGCTCTCGCGCCCGAGGGCCAGGAGCGCGAGCTCTGGCTCGCCGGGCTGCTCTGGCCGGGCGAACGGGGGCTTGCCGGGCACTCCGACGCGGATCCGGTGGCGCACGCCGCAGCTGATGCGCTGTTCTCGGCGAGCGGGCTCGGCGATCTGGGCAGCAACTTCGGCACGAGCGAGCCCGAGTGGGCCGGGGCGCCCGGATCCACGCTGCTCGCCGAGGCGGCGCGCCGGGTGCGGGCGGCTGGGTTCGAGATCGGCAACGTCGCGGTGCAGATTGTGGGCAACCGTCCCCGGCTCGGTCCGCGGCGCGCGGAGGCGGAGGCGGCCATGTCGGCGGCAGCCGGCGCGCCCGTGACCGTCTCGGCGACGACGAGCGACCATCTCGGCTTCACGGGGCGCGGCGAAGGCGTGGCGGCCATGGCGACGGCGCTTGTGGTGCGGACCGACCGCGCACGGGCAAGAAGGTCTGGTCGGTAGTCGACGGAGCGCTGGGCGCTGGGCGCTGGACGTCGGGCCGGGCTAGCCGCGCGGGGGTGCGTCAGGCCCTTCGACGGTCGCGAGCCACCGGGCGAGAATCGGCTCGAGTGCCGCACGGTCCTGCGGAGCCAGCGCCTCGAGCAGCCGGTGCTCATTGCGCATGTGGCTTGTCATGGCCTCGTCGATCAGCTCCCGGCCCTGCGCAGTGAGCGCAACGACCCGGCCGCGGCCGTCGTGCTCGCTCGCCCGCCGGGTGACGAGGCCGGCGCCGGCCAGCCGGTCGATGCGCTTGGTCATGGCCCCGGTGGTGACCATGGTCGACTGTGCGAGCCCGCCCGGGGTGCGCTCAAACGGGGGCCCTGCGCGCCGCAGCGTGGCCAGGACGTCGAAGTCGCCCTCGCCGAGGCCGTACGTCCGGTAGACGGCTGTCACCTCCTCGGTCAGGTGCGCGGCGAGGCGGTGCAGGCGGCCGATCACGCCCTGGGGCCGGACATCGAGGTCGGGTCGCTCCCGGGCCCACTCCGCCTGGATGCGGGCCACACGATCGGGGTAGGAGGTCATGTGCACCACCCTATCTTCCCGGGAAGGTATATGGTTGCTTCCATGGAAGATACTCTCCGCTGGTCGGTTGTCGCCGCTATCGCCCCCGTCCTGTGGGGGACGGCATACGCCGTCACCCAGCACTGGCTCCCGCCTGAGAACCCGCTGTACGGTGCCGCGATCCGGGCGCTGCCGGCCGGCCTCGTGCTGCTCGCGCTCCGGCGCCGGCGCCCGCGTGGATCATGGTGGTGGCGAGCCGCTGTACTGGGCACCTTGACCATGGGTGCCTTCTTCGCGCTGGTCTACGTGGCCGCCCAGCGTCTGCCCACCAGCGTGGCCTCGACCGTGATGGCGACCTCGCCCATCGTCATGATGGCGCTGGCCTGGGCCTGGCTGCACGCTCGCCCGCGGCTGGCCGCGCTGGTGGGTGCCGTCCTCGGCGTCGCCGGCGTCGCGACCATGCTCATGGCCGGCGGAACCGAGGTCGATCCCCTCGGTGTGCTCGCCTCGGTTGCGGCCATGACCCTGTCCTCGGTGGGCTTCGTCCTCGCCAAGCGCTGGGGGACCGGCGTGGACGTCGTGGCGCTGACCTCGTGGCAGCTTGTGGCCGGTGGCGGAGTGCTGCTGCTCCTCGCGGTGGCCGTCGAGGGGGCGCCACCGGTGCTGGACGCCTCAGCGCTGCTCGGCTTCGGCTACGTCTCCCTGGCGGCGACCGCGCTCGCCTACGTCGCGTGGTTCGCTGCGCTGCAGCGGCTGGACGCGGGGTCCGTGGGGCTCGTCGGCCTGCTCAATCCTGTGACCGGCGTTCTGCTCGGCATCCTGGTGGCGCACGAGGCGCTGACCGCGCGTCAGCTCCTGGGCATCGCGGTGGTGGTTGCGGGGCTGCTGCTCGGTCAGCCGGCCCTCACCGGACGGCTGTCCCGCCTGCGCGCTTCGCGCTCCGCCCGCCCCGGTCCCGGCTGCCCCGTCAGCGGTCCGCAGGCTCCAACCCCAGCACCGTGCGGGTGTACGGGTTGAGGAACACGCCGTCGGGGTCGACGTCCGCGCGGATGCGCGCGAAGTCCGCGAGCCGCGGGTACTGCTCGGCAAGGTAGTCGGCGCCGACGTCGTGCATCTTGCCCCAGTGCGGCCGCCCACCGTGCGCGGTCATGATCTGCTGCACCGCAGCGAAGTATGCGCGGTGGTCACCGCGGTGGAACTGGTGCACCGCGACGTAGGCGGTGTCCCTGCCGTGGGCGGTGGACAGCCAGACGTCCTCGGGCGCGGCGAAGCGCACCTCGACGGGGAAGGACACGTCCCGTCCGGCGCGGGCGAGCCATCGTTCGAGCTCGTCGAGCACGGCCGCCAGCGCCGGGCGGGGAACGGCCCACTCCGACTCCCGGAACCGGACCCGGCGCGCGGAGACGAACACCTCGCTCGAGGGCGCGGTGAAGCGCCGGGCTCCCAGCCCCCGCGCCGAGAGCTGGTTGAGGACGGGCACGGTGCGCGGCGCGAGGGCGCCGACCCGGTTGACCACCTCGTACACGCGGTTCGACATCAGCTCGTCGTCGACCCAGGACCGTACCCGCCCCAGTGGGCGGTCGCTCACCGCGACCCGGTTGTTCCGCTTGGTCAGCGCCCGGCGCGTGTGCGGGAACCAGAAGAACTCGAAGTGCTCGTTGCGGGACACGACGTCGTGCGGGCCCTGCAGCTCCTCGCGGATGCGGTCGAGCGCCCAGGGCTCCTCGACGGCCTCGAGGACATAGGCGGGCTCGACGGCGAGCGTGACGGCGGTCAGCACGCCGACGGTGCCCAG
>JBQGOU010000036.1:0-2679 GCA_052086865.1 Cellulomonadaceae bacterium | reverse complement strand
CCGCGTCCGCGTGCACCCGTTCGCCCGAGGCCAGGACCAGGTCGACGCCCCGCACCTGTGTGCTCAGGCCTGCCGCGCGGCCACCGGTTCCGTGGGTGCCGGTCGAGATCGCGCCGGCGATGGACTGGTGGTCGATGTCGCCCAGGTTGCTCATCGCCAGGCCGTGGCGGGCGAGTGCAGCGTTCAGCGCACGCAGCCGGATGCCGGCGCCCACCGTCACGACGTGCGTGGCGCGACCGGCCGGTCCGCCCGGCTCCCCGCGCTCGTCCGATCCCATGGCCCGGACCTCCTCGACCGCGCAGAGTGCGTCCAGGGCGACGAGCACCCCGTCCGTCTCGACGATCGGGGAGAAGGAGTGCCCGGCCCCGACGACGCGCAGGGTCTGGTCCGCCTGTGCCGTGGCGCGCACGAGCGCCGCCGTCTGCTCGGCGTCGCGTGGCGCGGCGAAGCGGCGAGGGGTGCAGCGGGCGCTGCCTGCCCAGCTCACCCAGGTCCGAGAGTCGCGTGGTCGCACGTGCGCACTCTGCTCCACGGCGCGGGCGCCGTCAACGTCGCGTCGGGGCGCCACCGATCCGGGTAGCCTGCTCGCGGGGTTCCGGCACCTGCCGGGGCGACGGGACGGTGAGACGCCGCGGACGAGAGGACGACGATGTCGACAGCCACGGACGCCACGCTCGCGCGCCTGACCCGGGCCACGGCGGGCCTGGACGCCCCGCTCGCCGTCGTCGACCTCGAGGCGCTCGAGGCCAACGCGACCGAGCTTGTCGCGCGGGCGCAGGGGCGCCCGATCCGGCTCGCGACGAAGTCGGTGCGCGTGCGCTCGATCGTCGAGGACGTGCTTGTCCGGCCCGGATGGGCCGGGGTTATGGCCTACTCGGTGCGCGAGGCCCTGTGGCTGGTCGACCACGGACATCGTGACGTGCTGGTCGGCTACCCCAGCGTGGACCGGCATGCGCTTGCGGCGCTCGTCGCATCACCGGCAGCGCGCCGAGCCGTCACGCTGATGGTCGATGACCCCGCGCAGGCGCGGATCCTCGTCGAGGTGGCCGCCGGGTCCCCGACGGATCCGCCGGTCCAGGTCTGCCTCGACGTGGACGCCTCCTGGCGCCCCGCCCTCGGCCCGGTGCGAACGCACCTGGGTGTGCGCCGCTCTCCGCTGCACACCCCACAGGAGGCCGCGCTTGCGGCGCGGGCCGTGGAGGCCGCAGGGCTGCGTGTGCGCGGGCTGATGTTCTACGAGGCGCAGGTGGCCGGACTGGACGACACCAGCCCCCTGGTGCGCCTGGTCAAGCGACGCTCGATCGCGGACCTTGCGCGCCGCCGCGGGCAGGTTCTCGAGGCGGTCGGCGACGCGCTCGGCCGCGTGCCCGGGCTGGTGAACTCCGGGGGCACGGGCTCCATCGAGTCGAGCGTGTCCGACCCGGTGGTCACCGAGGTCACCGCGGGGTCAGGGCTGCTGCTGCCTGCGCTGTTCGACCGGTACCGCACCGTGACGCCTCGACCCGCCGCCTACGTCGGTCTCGACGTCGTGCGCCGGCCGGCACCGCGGTTCGCGACCGTGTTCGGCGGGGGCTACGTCGCGTCCGGGGCTGCCGGCGCCTCCCGGCTGCCCCGGGTGGTCTCGGACACCGCCCGGCTGACGGGCGCCGAGGGCGCCGGCGAGGTGCAGACGCCGCTGCGTATGGGCCGCGGTACGCGCCTCGAGGTCGGGGACCGGGTGTGGCTGCGCCACGCCAAGGCCGGGGAGCTGATGGAACGCTTCACCGAGGTGCACCTGGTGCGCGGCGAACGGGTCGTCGCAACCGTGCCCACCTACCGCGGGGAGGGCCGGGCCTTCGGATGACCGACGGGGCGTCGGCACGGGACCGCCCCGCCCCGGTACCCTGGCACGTGTGAGCCTCCGCCTGTACGACACCGCGACCCGTGACCTGGGCGAGCTCGTCCCGCGCACCGCCGGTCAGGTGGGCATCTACCTGTGCGGGGCCACCGTGCAGAGCCCTCCGCACATCGGGCACATGCGTGCCGCCGTCGCCTTCGACGTCCTGGTGCGCTGGCTCACCCGGTCCGGCCTCGAGGTGACGCTCATCCGGAACGTCACGGACATCGACGACAAGATCCTGGCCAAGTCCGCCGAGGCGGGCCGGCCGTGGTGGGCGCATGCCGCGATCAACGAGCAGGCCTTCACTGCCGCCTACGAGGCGCTCGGCGTGCTGCCGCCCACCTATGAGCCCCGGGCGACGGGGCACGTGCCCGACATGGTCGACCTCATGGAGCGCCTGGTCGAGCGCGGGCACGCCTACGTCGCCTCGCCGGGCAACGTGTACTTCTCCGTCCCGTCGTGGCCCGACTACGGCTCGCTGACGAACCAGCGCGAGCAGGCAACCGCGGCCGACGCCGACGGCGAGCCGAGCGAGAAGCGGGACCCGCGGGACTTCGCGCTGTGGAAGGCGAACCGCCCCGGTGAGCCGGAGACCGCCTCGTGGCGCACCCCCTTCGGCCCGGGCCGTCCCGGCTGGCACCTGGAGTGCTCGGCGATGGCCCGGCGCTACCTGGGCGAGACGTTCGACATCCACGGTGGCGGGCTGGATCTGCGCTTTCCGCACCACGAGAACGAGCAGGCCCAGTCCCGTGCCGCCGGCTACGGCTTCGCCCGCCACTGGATGCACAGCGCCTGGGTCA
>JBQGOU010000035.1:0-16089 GCA_052086865.1 Cellulomonadaceae bacterium | reverse complement strand
TCGGCAACCACTCGATCCAGGGCAGCCACCCGCGCACCGCCATCGGGGTGATCGACGACAACCACCTCGTCCTCGTCGTCGTCGACGGCCGCGACGACGGCTACAGCCGCGGAGCCACTATGACCGAGCTCGCCGAGATCATGGTCTCCCTGGGCGCCACCACGGCGTACAACCTGGACGGCGGGGGATCGAGCGAGCTCTGGTTCAACGGCGAGGTGGTCAACCAGCCGTCCAACGGCGGCGAGCGCGCCACGAGCGACATCCTCTACGTGGCGGCAGGGTGAGTGCGGTGCACGTCGTCCTGATCCCCGCCTACGAGCCCGACGAACGGCTCGTCCAGCTCGTCACCGCGTTGCGTACGGCGCACCCGGATCGCGAGGTCCTCGTCGTCGACGACGGTTCCGGTCCGCGATACGCGGCGGTGTTCGCGGCCGCGAAGCACGCCGGCGCATGCCTGCTGCGCCATCCGGGCAACCGTGGCAAGGGCGCGGCGCTACGCACCGGCTTCGCCGAGATCGCGGCGCGCCGACCGGGCGCGTGCGTGGTCACCGCGGACGCCGACGGCCAGCACACCCCGGCCGACGTCGAACGCGTCGCCGCCCGCGTGGAGAGCCTGAACCCGTGCCTCGTGGGTGTCGCGGCGGGCACAGGGCCCTGCGGTCCGGCCCAGGGCGAGCGGACGGTGATCGTGCTGGGCACCCGCGAGTTCGCCGGACAGGTGCCGGCGCGCAGCAGAATCGGCAACGCCGTGACCCGCACCGTGTTCCGCACGGTGACAGGCACAGCGGTGCACGACACCCAGACGGGCCTGCGCGGGCTGCCGGCCGCGGCCCTGCCATGGTTGCTGACCGTGCGCGGAGACCGCTTCGAGTACGAGTTCCGGATGCTGCTGCACGCGCGCGGGGCGGGAATCGACCTGGTGGAGGAGCCCATCGCCACGCTCTATGACGACGGCAACTCCTCCAGCCACTTCCGTCCCGTCGTGGACTCGATCCGGATCTATGCCCCGCTGGCACGGTTCGCCATCTCGGCCTTCGCGGCCTTTCTGCTCGACACCGCGGCGCTGATGGTGCTCAACGCGATGACGGGGAACCTGGTGGTGTCCGTGATCGGTGCCCGTCTCGTCAGCGGCGCCCTGAACTTCCTGGTGAACCGCACGGTCGTCTTTCGCCGCGGCTGGGACGTCCCGGTGCGGGTGGCCGCCTGGCGGTACGTGTCGCTGGCCGTGCTGCTGCTCGCGGCCAACTTCGGCATCATCACAGCGCTGACGGATGCCGGGCTGCCACTGCTGCTCGCCAAGGTGGTGACCGAGACGGCCCTGTTCGTCACGAGCTATGCGGTGCAGCGCGCCGTGGTCTTCGCGCCGGCCGAGCGCGAGTGACCGGTGCATGACGCGCGGGCTGTCTACTGCGGTGGTGTCGCTTTCCCTCTGGACTATACTTTCCAGATGGAAAGTGAACCGGACAGAGCGGGAGCGTCGCAGGTCGACGCGGCGGAGTACCTGCGCCGGCATGACCAGACCGTGGCGCGGACCGCCGGTTATGGGCCTCCGCGGACCGTGGCATGGCTGACGTTCTGGGCCGCGCTCTGTTACGGCGCAGCCGCGTCCGCCGTGCTGTTCGCCTCGGCGCACGCCGAGCTCGCCGGACAGGACTTCAACGCGCTGGTGATCCTCCCGCCGCTGTTCGCGTTCCAGCAGTTGCTTGACGGGGCAAAGGACCGGTGGGGTGTGCGCTCGCGGACCACGGCGATCGAGTGGGCCTTCCTGGTGGCGACCATGGCCGTGTTTCTGACGGTCGGGTGGTGGGCCGCCCCTGGCGCCGGGTACACCGGGTGGCTGACCATCGCGGTGGGCGTGCTGTTCTTTGTGTCGCTCGGTGTGGTTCCGCTGCTGCGGGCGCTGCGCCACGGGGAGGCGAGGGGCAGTGACCGGGGTGCGTCGCGGCTGAGCGCGCAGGTGATGATCGTGACGGTCGTGGCCGGGGCGCTTGGCGGTGTGCTCATCGGGGCGTCCATCCATGCCTGGCTCCCCGTGGTCATCATGATCGCTCTTGTCCTCGCCTTCGCCTCCGAGGTTGAGCGCGGGTCCCGCGGTGGTCTGAGCCAGGCCGGCTACGAGTGGCGCGCGCCGCAGTGGAGCGCCTTTGCACTGCTGTCCGTGGCGTGTGTCGCCGTGCCCGTCCTCGCGGTCTACACCACGCTGGTGACGTCCACCGTGGCGTGGATCGCCGGGGCTGCCGTGGCTGGGGTGATGACCATCGTCGCCCTGTGGCCCGCCCGGCCCCGCTAGCGACGCCATGCCCCATCCGCGCCATAGGCTGCATGCCGAGTTCCAGACACCCCTGCGACTGTCGCTCATGGCGGCGCTCGGCGGCAGCGACGAGCTTGACTTCGCCACCCTGCGCGACCTGCTCGAGGCCAGCGACTCTGCGCTCAGCAAGGCGCTGACGCTTCTTGAGGCCGCCGGCTACGTCGCCGTGACCAAGGGTTTTGCCGGGTCCAGGCCGCGCACCTGGGTACGCTCGACGGTGTCCGGGCGCCGCGCGTACGCCCAGCACCTGCGCGCACTGCGGGACATCATGGCCGGCGCTGCGCCCAGCCCCGATCAGCCCAGCCCCGATCAGCCTGGCCCCGATCAGCCTGGCCCCGACTAGCATGGCGACCATGTCCGACGCCGCGACCCCCAAGCGCCGTCGGGGGCGTCCCCGGGCCGCCGAGGGCGTCGACCGCCGCGCCGCCATCGTCGCCGCCGCGGCGGACGAGTTCGCCGAGCGCGGCTACGACGGGGCGACGATGCGCGCCATCGCGCAGCGAGCAGGTGTCGACCCTGCGCTGCTGCACCACTACTTCGGCACGAAGTCGGACCTGTTTGGCGAGACGATCGGGGTTCCGCTGCGGCCCGACCTGGCGCTTCCCGCGATTCTGGCGGGCCCGCCCGAGGAGGTCGGTGAGGCGATCGCCCGCTACCTGCTGACCAGCCTCGAGGATCCGCACGTGCGCAAGCGCGTGGTCATGCTCGTACGCACCGGCATCGGCACCAAGGCCTTCACCCCGCTGTTCGCCGGGTTCCTGCGCCGCGAGGTGCTCGCCAAGGTGGCGGCGTCGCTTGAGACGCCTGATGCGGAGCTGCGGACGTCGCTCGTGGCCAGCCAGATCGCGGGCCTCCTCGTGGCTCGCTACATCCTGGAGCTGCCGGGGCTGGCGACGGCGCCCGTGCCGGACGTGGTCCGCTGGGTCGGCCCCACCCTGCAGCGCTACCTCACGGGATAGCTTCTGCGTTCACCGCCCTTGACCTGCGAGGGGTGCGTCCTGAAGAATTCACCGCATGATGAATAAGGGGGAAGCCGCCGTTGTCGTTCGCGGCCTGCGGGTGCGGCGCGGGAGCACCCAGGTCTTCAACGGGCTGGACGCGGACATTGCGCGCGGGTCCATCACGGGACTGCTCGGGCCCTCCGGCTGCGGCAAGACGACGCTGATGCGGTCGATCGTCGGGGTGCAGAAAGCCCAGGGCGGCTCCGTCGCGGTCCTGGGGGAGGAGGCCGGCAGCCCGGCGTTGCGCCGCCGCGTCGCGTACGACACCCAGGCGGCGTCCGTCTACACCGATCTGAGCGTTGCGCAGAACCTGCGCTACTTCGCCCGGCTGATCGGCGCGGACCGGGCCGACGTCGACCGGGTCGCCCGCCAGGTCGGGCTCGCGGATCGCCTGTCCCAGCGGGTCGAGACCCTCAGCGGCGGCCAGCGCGGCCGGGTCTCCCTCGCCGTGGCGATCCTCGGACATCCGGAGCTGGTGGTCCTCGACGAGCCCACCGTGGGCCTTGACCCGTTGCTGCGCGAGGAGCTGTGGCGCGTGTTCCGGTCGCTCGCCGCGGACGGGACCACGCTGCTCGTGTCCAGCCACGTCATGGACGAGGCACGGCGTTGCGACCGCCTGCTGCTGATGCGCGCGGGCCGGATCGTGGCGGACACCACGCCGGACCGGCTGCTCGAGGACACGGGCGCGAGCGACCCGGACACCGCGTTCCTCACCCTGATCGAACGGAGTGCGGCATGAGCCCGGACCGGACTCTCGCCACCGCCGCGCGCGTGCTTCGACAGATCGCTGGCGATCATCGGTCCACGGCCCTGCTGCTCCTCGCGCCCAGCCTGCTCGTCGGCCTGTTCGCCTGGCTGTTCTCGGACACGGACACCTTCCAGCACGTGGGCCCGGCGATCCTGGCGCTGTTCCCGTTCGTCCTGATGTTTCTCGTCACGAGCGTCACGACGCTGCGCGAGCGCCGCTCGGGAACCCTCGAACGGCTGCTGGCCACGCCCGCCGGGAAGGTCGACGTGGTGCTTGGCTACGCGCTCGCCTTCGGCGTGGCCGCCACCGTGCAGGCGGTGATCACGGTGCTGTTCGCCGTGGTCGTCTGCGGCCTGGACGTCGCCGGGCCGCTGTGGCAGCTGGGCCTGGTCGCCGTCGTCAACGCCCTGCTCGGCACCGCCCTCGGCCTGCTGGCCAGCGCCTTCGCCCGCACCGAGTTCCAGGCCGTGCAGTTCATGCCCGTCGTGGTCTTCCCCCAGGTCATCCTCGGCGGGGTGTTCATGCCGCGCGACCAGATGCCCGGTGTGTTGGAGGCGGTCTCGGACTGGCTGCCGCTGAGCTACGCCATCGACGCCGCTGGTGCGGTCACGTCCGGAGCCGGGGGCTCGGACGTGACCGGGCCGCTGCTGGTGGTTGCCGGCTGCGTGCTCGGAGCCGTGCTGCTCGCCTCGCTCACGCTGCGCCGGCGCACGGCGTAGCGCAGGGCGCGGCGGCCCGTCCGTCGCGACAGGCCTCAGCGGTGCCAGCGCTCGAGGGCGAGGACACCGTCGCGTGCCGCGTCCAGCGCGGCGACCACGGCGCCGGTCGCGACGACCTCGGCGCCGAGCGTCGAGGGCACCAGCTCGGGGGCGGGCAGGTGCAGCTCGCCGGGCAGCAGCCGCCTGGCGACGTCGATCATCTCCTGGGCGTTCTCGGCGATCGCGCCGGAGACCACGATGCGCTCCGGGTCGAAGAGGCTGCCGAGCAGGCCGGCGATGCGGGCCAGCGTGGCCCCGGCCTGCTCCAGGATCGCCTGGGCGTGCGGGTCGCCGGTCCGCGCAGCCCGGATGACGAGCTCGCCCGTGATCTCGGCCGGGGGAAGCGTGGTCCATGGATGCCCCGCGGGCAGCACTCCCTGACCGGCCGCCTCCCGGGCCGCGGCGGCGAGGCGATGGCCCAGGCCCTCGGCGGAGCCGACGCCGAGGACGTGCTCGAATGCGACGACCTCGCCGACGCCGCCGTGGGCTCCGCGCAGCAGGTGCCCGTCAACCACGACGCCTGCCCCCAGCCGGTCCCCGGCGAGGAGGGTGATGTAGCTGGCCGCGCCGCACGCCGCGCCGAGGTGCCCCTCGGCCACGGCGGCCAGCGATGCGTCGTTGTCGACGCGGACGATGGGTGCCCATGGAGCGAAGGCCCCGCGCAGGTCCGGGTTACGCCGGCGCCAGAACCCCTGACGATGCGCGGGGGAGCGACCTTCCGCGTCCACTGGCGCGGTCACGCCCACGCAGACGGCCAGGACCTGCGCCCGGGTGGTTCCTGCCGCGGCCAGCGCGTCGTCGACGGACGCCAGGAGCACCTCGCGCCGGTGCGTGGGCTCGTCGGTGTCCGCCGAGACGTCGATCGATCTGCGCGCCAGCGTTGTGCCTCGCAGGTCCGCCACGACGGTGGTGATGTGCGACTGCCCGGCATCCGTGCCGAGCACCACGGCGGCGTCGGCGCGCAGCTCGAAGCGCCGGGCTGGGCGTCCGCGCTGATAGTCGCCGCCGGCGCGCGCGTTCTCCAGCTCGCGCAGCAGACCTCGGTCGATCAGCTCGTCGATCGCGTCGATCGTCGTGGCGCG
Organism: Cellulomonadaceae bacterium; assembly: GCA_052086865.1. Lineage (GTDB taxonomy): Bacteria > Actinomycetota > Actinomycetes > Actinomycetales > Cellulomonadaceae > Flavimobilis. The sequence continues at coordinate 10,189 of JBQGOU010000035.1, read as the reverse complement.
GGTCAGTCCGACGGACATGGCGTCGGTGCTGGTGAAGACCCCGTGCTCCCACGCGAAGCGGAGCACTGCGTCGACGCTGGGGCGCGGTGTGGCACCGGTCCGAGTGGACTCATGCGGGGAAACCGTCGTCACAGGCCTTGACCTCCTTGCGAACACCAGGCAGCATGACGGATGAGGACTTGATTTGTCTAGTAAATGTAATCGGGAAAGGAATCGCACCGTGGCTCTATCCACCCAGCCCGGCCGGCACGACGACCTCGCTTCGATCGCGCCGCCGTGGTGGCGCCAGGCCGCCGTCTACCAGGTCTACCCGCGCTCGTTCGCGGACAGCGACGGCGATGGCCTTGGTGACATCCGCGGTGTCACGTCGCGCGCCGACTACCTGCACACGCTCGGGGTGGATGCCGTCTGGCTCAGCCCGTTCTACCCCTCCGAGCTGGCCGACGGTGGCTACGACGTGGCCGACTACCGCAACGTCGACCCGCGCCTGGGCACCCTGGACGACTTCGACGAGATGGTGGCCGCGCTGCATGCGCGCGGGATCAAGGTCGTGGTCGACATCGTGCCCAACCACACCTCGGACCAGCACGTGTGGTTCCAGGAGGCGCTTGCGGCCGGACCCGGCTCGCCCGAGCGTGAGCGCTACATCTTCCGCGAGGGCACCGGCCCGGACGGCTCCGAGCCGCCCACCGACTGGATCGCCGCCTTTGGCGGCGCGGCCTGGGAACGCGTGCCGGACGGGCAGTGGTACTTCCACAACTTCGCGGTGCAGCAGCCTGATCTGAACTGGGACAACCCCGAGGTCCGGGCCGACTTCGTGAAGACGCTCAGGTTCTGGTCGGACCGCGGCGTGGACGGGTTCCGGATCGACGTCGCGCACATGCTCACCAAGGACCTCAGCGAGCCGCTCCCGTCCTGGGCCGAGCTCCAGGCGCTGCCTCGTGACGGCAAGCACCCGATCAACGACCGGGACGACGTGCACGAGGTCTACGCCGAGTGGCGTCGCGTGTTCAACGAGTACGATCCGCCGCGCACCGCCGTCGCGGAGGCCTGGGTCGACGCGGATCGGGTGCCGCTGTACGCGAGTCCCGAGAGCCTGGGCCAGGCCTTCAACTTCGACCTGCTCGAGGCCGGCTTCGATGCGGCGCAGTTCCGCCGGATCGTGACCCACAACCTCGAGCTGGCGTCCCGGTCCGGGTCCTCGAGCACCTGGGTGCTGTCCAACCACGACGTCGTCCGGCACGCCACGCGCTACGGCCTGCCCGACGTCGAGCGCACGTCCGACGGGCGACCCGTCGTCAAGGCCGGGCTGGACTGGGTGCGCAGCGGCGGCACCGAGCCCGAGCTGGACCGGTCCACCGGGCTGCGTCGCGCCCGCGCCGCGAGCATGTTCCTGCTTGCCCTGCCCGGCTCGGCGTACCTGTACCAGGGGGAGGAGCTTGGCCTGCACGAGGTGGCCGAGATCCCCGCCGCAGACCGTCAGGACCCCACGTTCTTCCGCAGCGAGGGGCGCGACTTCGGGCGCGACGGCTGCCGCGTCCCCCTGCCCTGGACCGCCGAGCCCGGCAGCTTCGGCTTCGGCGCCGCCGGGGCGCACCTGCCCCAGCCGGCCTGGTTCGGGGAGTACTCCGCCGCTGTTGAGGACGGTGTGCCCGGATCGACGCTTGAGCTCTACCGTCGGGCGCTGGCGCTGCGCCACGAGCTGGAGTGCGCCGAACAGCTCGAGTGGGTCGAGACCGGTCGCGAGGACGTTCTGCGCTTTCGCCGGCCCAACGGGTGGGAGGTTGTGACCAACTTCGGCACCGAGCCCTTCGCGCTCGAGGGCGGCACCGTGGTGCTCGCGACGGCGGGTGACGGCTCGGCCGTTCCCGGTGAGGCGACCGTCTGGCTCATGCCCCCAGCCTGAGCCCTCTGCGATCTCCCCTTGCGTCATGACGCATGATGGTGTCATAGTGGTGTCAGCATCGACGCCCCAATGACATCTCGGAGGTTCCGATGTTCCCGCTCGCTCTCGCGCCCGCGTCAGTCTCGACTCGGGCCTGCCCGACCCCACGCGGTGTCGACCGTGCGATCATCGCCCTGGGGGATCGCCTTGCGGCATGGGGCCATCGACGCGCCGCAGTGCGCCGCCTCGCGAGTCGAGGCGGCGCACTGGACGACGCCCACGTCCAGGCGCACCTTGACCGGCGCGCGGACAACGCGGCACAGGTCCACCCCCCGCTGCTGCGGTGACCCTGTCGGCGAGTTGTCTTGACGTCACCGTGGTGTCATAGTGGCATACATGAACATCGATCGATACGTCAGCGCGCTGCGTGGCTCGCTGGAGGCCTCCGCCCGGGCTGGTGGCCAGGAGGTGACGGAGGCGGCCGACCGTCTGGCGGTGGCACTTGAACCCTCGGTGCGCCTGGTTGCGCTGCAGGTGCTCACGGACGCCGCGGACGAGATCACCAGCCAGCTCGGTGCGGACCCCTCCGTCGAGGTGCGGCTGCGGGGTGGCGACGCGGACCTCGTCGTTGTCGAGGCGCCACCCGGGCACGAGCGCGCCGCAGGCGGAGCGGAGTGGGCGTTGCCACTCCCGCCCGCGCCTCCCGTCCCCCCCGTGGGCGAGGAGCCCGGGGACGGCGGGCAGACTCGCATCACCTTGCGCCTGCCCGGAGCGCTCAAGTCCCAGGTCGACGATGCCGCGGCGGCCGCCGGCGTCTCCCTGAACACGTGGCTGGTCCGTGCCGCCCAGAGTGCCCTCACCCCTCAGCCCCCGGCGCAGCCCGCCGCCCGGTCGGGCAAGCGGCTGACCGGCTGGGCCCGCTGAGCTGAGTCCGCCCCATCGACCCCACCCCTCATCAGGAGCGACATGCCCACCATCCAGCGCCAGGACGGGTTCCTCGTCGGTGACCGCCCCCGGTTCCTCGGGCGTATCGGCTTCGCCGACGTCGACGTGACCGCGGTCGACGAGCCGGGCCGGATCACCGTCCACATCGAGGCCTCGGGTCGCGGTGCGCAGTCCCTCCTGGACGACGTCCGGGTCGAGCAGGACGGCCCGATCGTCCGCGTCGACACGCCCCGGCTGGCCTTCGTCTTCGGGTCGGCACCCCAGCTGCGCATCCGCGTCACCGTGCCGCAGGACGCAGGCGTCGAGGTGACCGCAGGCTCCGGCGACGTCGTCCTGCGCGGCCGGCTCGACGGCGCTCGGATCCGCACCGGCTCGGGCGATGTCCAGATCGATCGCGGCAGCGACATCGAGGTCCAGTCCGGTTCCGGGGACGTCCGGATCGGCGAAGCCGCCGCACTGGCGGTCAAGACGGGCAGCGGCAACCTGCGGACGGGGCGCATCGAGAGCGCCCGCCTCTCGACGGGTTCGGGCCGGATCGAGATCGACTCCGGAAGCGATGTGGAGGCCACGTGCGGCTCGGGGGAGATCGAGGTGGGTGCGCTCGACGGCAGCTGCCGGCTGCGCTCGGGCTCGGGCGGCGTCACGGTCCGCCGCGCCGGCGCGGGCAGCCTGTCCGCGGTCTGCGGCTCCGGCCCCATCCGCGTGGCCATCGTCGACGGCGTCGCCGCGAACCTCGACGTTCGCACCTCCTCCGGCCGGGTGCACAGCACCCTCGAACCCACCGGTCCTGCTGAGCCTGGAACTCCTGTGCTCGTGCTGCACGCGAGTGCGACCAGCGGCAGCGTCCGCCTGGACCGCGCGGTCTAGGGGCGCACCGCGCGCCGCGTCAGGGCCGGGCCCTTCCTCAGCGCACCGAGACGGACACCGTCTCGCGAACCTCCACCGTCAGGGTCTCCGCGCTGTCGTCGACCGACGCCGCGTCGTAGTCCACGTCCTTGGTCTCGTGCGTGAGCAGCAGCGCCACCAGAGTCAGCACGGCTGCTCCGGCGAGGTACACGCCCACCAGCCACGTGCCGCCGTCGGCCGCCGCCCACAGGGACACGGCGATGATCGGGGCGAGCGCCGCGCCAAGGATCGAGGACACGTTGTAGGCGATGGCCGAACCTGTGTAACGCACGTTGGTGGGGAACAGCTCGGGCAGCATGGCCCCCATCGGGCCGAATGTGACGCCCATGAGGGTGAAGCCGAGCACGAGGAAGGACTGCACCATCGCGCCGGTGAAGGTGACGTCGGCGCGCATGGTCAGGAAGACCGGGAACAGCAGGCCGAAGACGATGATCGCCACGGTCACCCAGATCAGCAGGCGCCTGCGTCCGATGGAGTCCGCGACCGGTCCCGAGAGCATCGTGAAGATGCCGAAGAAGACCACGCCGATGATCTGCATGAGCACGAAGTGGATGTAGGGGATGCCCAGGCCGCCGGGGCTGGCGTCCGTCGCTGCGGTGCCGTAGGTCAGCGTGAAGCTGGTCATCAGGTAGAACAGCACGTAGGTGGCCAGCATGATGAAGGTGCCGAGGACGACCGCGCGCCAGTGGAACCGGAAGGTCTCCGTCAGTGGCATCTTGCGGATCGCGCCCTTGGCCTTGGCCGAGGTGAAACTCTCGGACTCCACCAGCTTGAGCCGGACCCACAGGCCCACGATCACCATGACGGCGGAGAACAGGAACGGGATCCGCCAGCCCCACGTCAGGAACGCCTCGGACTGCAGCAGCGGGTCGTTCTCGTGCGGCAGCGCCGCGTTGATGATCAGGAACAGGCCGTTGGCGATGATGAAGCCGACCGGTGCGCCGAGCTGGGGGAAGGTGCCGTACCAGGCGCGCTTGCCCCGGGGCGCGTTCTCCGTGGCGACCAGCGCGGCGCCGGACCACTCGCCGCCGATGGCGAAGCCCTGCGTCAGCCGCATGAGGAGCAGCAGGGCGGGAGCGAGGATGCCGATCTGGTGATAGGTGGGCAGCACCCCGATGAGGAAGGTCGCCACGCCCATCGTGAGCAGTGACAGCACGAGCGTCGTCTTGCGTCCGCGCTTGTCCCCGAGGTGGCCGAACACGATGGCGCCGATCGGGCGAGCGACCATCGCGGCGCCGAAGACGGCGAACGAGGCGAGCAGCGCCGTCGTGTCGTTGCCGGTCGGGAAGAAGAGCTGGGGGAAGACGAGAACGGCTGCCGTCGCGTAGACGTAGAAGTCGTAGAACTCGATCGTCGTCCCGACCAGGCTTGCGGTGATGACGCGCCCGGGGGAGTTCGCAGGTGCTGACGTGGTGGTGCTGGACATCGGTGAGGCGCTCCATGGATCGTGCGCGCCGAGTGCGCGCGACCTCACCAGGCTAGATCCGCGCCCACGATGTGGGAGTGGGGCGTTCGGCATGTGAACACGGCCGACGTCGCCTTCAGCTGGACTCCGCGCAGGCGTGCGGTTGGCACCGGGTGGGCGCAGGACGATCGTCGGTGTCCAACAGGCCGTAGACCAGGGTGTCCGTCCACTCGCCCTTGGACCACCAGTCCTGGCGCAGGTGCGCTTCGCGGCGCATCCCGAGGCGCTCGGCCAGGCGTGCCGACGCCGCGTTGCGCGCGTCCAGCTGCGCCACGACGCGATGTAGGCGGTAGGTGGTGAACGCGAGGTCGAGCACCGCGGCGGCCGCCTCGGTGCCGTAGCCGCGGCCGCCGTGGGCGGGGTCGAGGACCCAGCCGACCTCTGCGACCCGGTGCTCGCGGTTCGTCAGCCACAGGGCGACGTCGCCGATCACGACTCTGCGGTGCTCGATGACCAGAGCGAGGGCACCGGAGGGACCGAACAGATCCGTCCGGGACAGGCGCTCGGCCGCATGGCGGTCCGCGTCGCGCGGAGTCCACGGCGGGTCGATGAGGAACCGCGCGACATCGGCTCGGCCGTAGATTGCGCCGAGGGGCTCGGTGTCCGCGGGCTCGTGCACGCGCAGGACCAGCCGCTCGGTACGCAGCGGCAGCGATCGGGGCATGGTGCCGACAGTACCTGCGCTGGTCGTGTCCGGTGCCGAGGTCCGCGGGGTGGTCCGCAGGGTGGTCCCCGGGTGGAAGGGGAGTCCGCGCCCCGATTCGACAGCGTTGTCAGGCGGTGCCAGGATCGATCCGTCACAGTCGACACCTCGCCCTCGATGGAGATGGCCCATGCGTAGATCGACCCCAGCGTCCCGCGGACGCCGGCATCTTGCCCTCACGGTTGCCGCCGCTCTCGGCCTCAGCCCTCTGCTCGGCCTCGGCGCCGCCGCGGACTTCGCGAGCGCGGCGGCCGAGCCGGACCCCGCCCAGTACGTGAACCCGTTCATCGGCACCGCCAACGCCGGCAACACCTATCCCGGCGCCGTGGCGCCGTTCGGAATGCTGGCATGGAGTCCAGACACGTCGTACTACAGCGGCCCGACGAGCGGGGACAACGCCGGCACGGGGGTGATGCGGACCGTCAGCCCGTCCGGGTACGAGTACGGGCAGACCTACACCCGCGGGTTCTCGCTGACGCACATCTCCGGAGCGGGGTGCGCGGGCCTGTCGGGTGACGTGCCGTTCTTCCCCTACCCCGGCGAGGTCACCACCTCGCCGCTGGCGGCGGATGCGGCGGGGCAGCGGACCTACACCTCCACGTTCTCCCACGACGCCGAGCAGGCGTCGCCCGGAGGCTACGGCGTGCACCTCGACAACGGGGTGGAGGTGGACCTGGCCGCCACCACCCGGACCGGCACGGGACGATTCGTCTACCCGGAGGAGTCGCCTGCGACGATGCTCGTGCGCGCCTCGGACTCCCTGGTGGGCTCCCAGGACGCGGAGATCGAGATCGACGCCACGACCCGGACCGTGTCCGGATCGGTGACCGGAGGGAACTTCTGCGGCTCGTTCGTCGGCGACGGCAGCTTGCAGCGCAGCTACTACACGGTGTACTTCGTCGCGGAGTTCGACACGGAGTTCTCGGCGACCGGGACCTGGACCGATGCCGCGCTCACCGCCGGGAGCACGACGGCGAGCGGGGGCACCGGCTACACCGGCGGCCTGAACGCGAACGGCTCGCAGGCCAACGGCTATCCGCCCGCAGGCAAGGGGTCGGGCGGCTATGTGACCTTTGCCGACAACGACGTGTCGATGCGGGTGGGCATCTCCTACGTCAGCGCCGAGGGCGCCCGCGCCAACCTTGCGAAGGAGAACCCGGCGTCGGGCGAGGCCGGGGCCATGACGATCGACGAGGTCAAGGCCGCCACCCGTGCGCAGTGGAACACCGAGCTCGGCCGCATCGAGGTGGGCGGGGGGACGGAGGCGGAGCGCACCACGTTCTACAGTGCGCTCTACCATTCGCTGCTGCACCCGAGCATCATCGACGACGTGTCCGGGCAGTACCCCGGCTTCGAGGACAGCGAGCCGCAGACCCTCGGCGGCAGCCAGGACCACCAGTACGCGACCTACTCGGGCTGGGACGTGTACCGCTCCCAGATCCAGCTGGTGACGCTGCTGGACCCGGGCCGCGGCTCGGACATCGCCCAGTCCCTGCTCAACCAGGCGAACCAGAACGGCGGGATCTGGGACCGCTGGACCCACGTGTCTGGTGGGACGCACGTCATGGTGGGTGACCCCTCGGCGATCTCCGTGGCGAGCATCGTCGAGTTCGGTGGCACCGACTTCGCCGTCGCCGAGGCCTATGCCTCGCTCGCCCAGGCCGCGCGTGTGCCGACCGAGGCGGACCTGAGCCGGCAGGGGTGGAACATTGCGGTGGTCGGCCAGCGGCCCTCTCTCGATCAGTTCCTCGAGAAGGGCTACTACCCCGAGGGGTGCAACGCCTGGGGCTGCCCGAACGAGACGCTCGAGATGGCCGCGGCCGACTACGGCCTGGCGACCCTGGCCACGCACCTGGGCAAGGACGGCGACTACCAGGAGTTCGTGCAGCGCTCGCAGAGCTGGCAGAACCAGTTCAACCCGGCCGCCACCGACGCCGCGGGCTTCCGCGGCTACTTCCAGCAGCGCAGCACGGACGGCTCCTGGAAGGCCGGCTTCGACTACTCCAAGGACGACGGCTTCGTCGAGGGCACCGCGGCCGTGTACGTGTGGATGGTGCAGCACAACCCCGCTGGCCTGTTCGATGCGATGGGCGGCAACGAGGTGGCCGCCGAGCGGCTCGACCGGCACTTCAAGGATGAGTCGGGGAACTGGCGCCTGACGGGGACGTGGAACAACAACACGTTTGCGAACATGGACAACGAGCCCTCGGTCGGCGTGCCGTGGCTGTACAACTACCTGGGCAAGCCGTGGAAGACGCAGGAGACCGTGCGTCAGACCGTCACGGAGCTGTGGCTGGAGAAGAACAACGGTCCGAACGGCATTCCTGGCAACGACGATCTCGGGCAGATGTCCTCGTGGCTGGTCTTCGCCGCCATGGGCGTGTACCCGCAGAACCCCTCGCGCGCTGAGCTCACGGTCACCGCACCCCTGTTCGAGCAGGTGACGGTCCACCGGGCCAACGACGTCACGCTCACGCTGAACGCCCCGGGTGCCAGCGTCACGACGCCGTACATCGAGGCGATGTCCATCGACGGAACCCCGACGACGGCGAGCTTCCTGCCCGCCGCGGCGATCGCCACGGACACCGTCGTGGACTTCACCGTCTCGGCGACGCCCAACACCGAGCGCGGCACGTCGGCCCAGGATGCCCCGCCGTCGGACCGGACCGGTGAGAAGCAGTTCACGACTGCCGCCAGTCCGGCTCTGGTCGCGGCGCCCAGCGGCGGCCTGACGTCACCCGTCTCGCTTGAGGCCACGCCACTGGTCGCCAGCGCGAATGGCCCAGTCACGTACACGGTCCATGCGCCCGACGGCGTGACCGCGGACCAGCCCACCGGCACCTTGACCGAGGGCGCCGACCGGGTGCTCAGCGCACCCGTTCGGCTGCGCGTGGACCAGCAGGTCCCCACGGGACGCCACCAGGTGACGGTCGACTTCGCGACTGAGGCGGGCGCGCTGGACCAAGTCGTGTTCACCGTCGAGGTCGGCGACCAGGTCGACGTCCTGCTCAGCACGAGCTTCGAGCCCGGCGACGTGTCCGTCACGACGGAGAACGACCGGGTGAGCGACCCCGCGCCGACCGGCGTGGGGGAGTACTGCTGCGGCATCGGCGGTCTGGAGACCAAGGCCGCCACGGACGGTCAGGCCCACAGCGGGGCGACATCCGCGGTCTACTCCGCCCGGGCCACCGGTCCGGACGCCGCGGCGAGCAACTATGTGATCCGCGGCGTGGACGCCGCGGTCGCCCCGGGATCACGGCTGAGCTACTGGGTGTACCCGCAGCGCACCGGCGGCCCGTTCGGCAACTACGTGCAGGACACCTCGACCGGGGTGGCGCTCGACCTGCTCTTCACCGACGGCACGCGGCTGAGCGGGCTACCAGGTGTCTTGGCCGGTAACGGGGCGGCCCTCACGGGTGCGGAACAGTCGGCCGTGCTCACACCCGACACCTGGAACGAGGTCACGGTGGTGCTGCCGCCGGAGGCCGAGGGCAAGGTGGTTGGCGACGTGCTGCTCGATTTCGGCACGGGAGCCGACTTCGCGCTTGCCGGGCAGAACGGGTATGCCCGCGGCTGGGTGGATGACGTGCGCCTGGTCAACGTGCTCGCGCCGCTCGCCCTGACGCCGAGCGAGGGGCTGAGCGTCGAGGTGGGCACGGAGCTGTCCACCGTGCTGGCCACCTTCACCGGGGGCCGGGGGAGCGCACCGGAGGACTTCACCGCGGTGGTGGCCTGGGGAGACGGGACGCAGGACCCGGCTCAGGTCGTGGCGGGGGATGAGCCCGGCCAGTACGCGGTGCAGGGCACGCACGTCTACGCCGGGCCCGGACAGCTCGAGGCCGTGGTCACCGTGACCGATGCTGAGGACGTGCAGGCACGCGGTGCGCTCGTCGTCGCCGTGACGACGCCGCTCGACCCTGACCCCGGGACGGATCCGGGAACTGACCCGGGGACGGATCCGGGGACCGATCCCGGGACGGATCCGGGGACCGATCCCGGGACGGATCCGGGGACCGATCCCGGGACTGACCCGGGGCAGAGCCCGAACCCGGTTCCGGGCACCGGCCAGGGTCCTGCTGCGGGCGCTCGCCCGGGCGGGAGCGGCTCGGGCACCGGACTGGCCGCAACCGGCGTCGGCCTGATCGCCGTCGGAATCGTGGCGAGCGGCGGCCTGCTGACCGCCGGGGTGGCGTTGCGCCGGCGCCGTCGCGGCTGACCTCGCAGCAGCGAGGGCCCGGCAGCCCTGCACGGGCTGCCGGCCCTCGACCTGCGAGCGCCCGGCCCG